>NZ_LWFX01001013.1:0-4879 GCF_001635175.1 Alcanivorax sp. HI0083
AGCCCGGCCACACTCAGCCAGTGGCGTAATTGATAGGCATGGCAGGAAAACGGAAAGACCACCGCGAGCACCAGCGGATCTTCTCCGCTGGAAGCACGCGCGGCCACCAGCTTGTTCATGGCGGCGGCGATGTCGTTGGGGGTCGGCCCTTCCGACAAGGCACACAATCCCTGAAACAGCATCGGCGAAACGGTCACGCCATTACCGTTGAGGCCCATGGAAAACGCCGTGGCGAGGGGCTTCTTGATGCATCCCAGCCCCAGCGACGTGGACAACAGCATCGGCGCCAGCATCGGCGCCGCATCCAGCTGCCCCACCAATAGCCGATCGCGCAGGCTGGCCCAACTCCACTCCGGCTGCAGCTCCACATCCAGCCCTTCGGCGGCGAAGAAGCCTGCCTCCTGGGCCACTGCCAGCGGCAAGCTGTCTGTTAGCGGCATATAGCCGATACGCACCTTCATGAGGTTTGCTCCGTGAATGCCGGACGCCGGATAGTGGACGCCTGACGACGAACCGGCCTGACGCCGTCTACGGCAGGTGCACGGCTCATCGTTTTTTCCGGTGTCTCGATCAGGCTGCGCGCCTTCATCAATGGCATTACTCGTCGCATCTTGTCTCCTGTTTTTTGCGTCAGGCTTCCGGCGTCCAGCGTCTGGCGTTCTTCACCCTTGCGCCTTGAGCATTTCGGCATAATCCAGCACCGACCGGGCCACCTGAATCAACGGCTGCCCGCTGTTCATGGCCTGGCGACGCAGAGTGCTGTAAGCATCCTGTTCATTGAGCCGGCGACGCTGCATCAGCAACCCTTTCGCACGCTCAATGATTTTCCGCTCAGCCAGGGCCTCACGGGTTTCTTCCAGCTCTTCACGCAACGCCTGGTATTCCCGGAAACGGGCCGTCGCCACGCGCATGACACCGCGTACCCGGGTCAGGTCGGTTTCTCCAGCCACATAGGCACTGACGCCCGCGCGCAGCGCCGCCACCACCAGCTCTTCATCGTCCTGGTTGCAGAACATGACCATGGGCCGTGGGATATCCCGCTGAACCAGAGCCATGCTTTCCAGGGTGTCCCGGTCGGGCGCATCCATGTCGACAATCACCACATCCGGATTACTGCTGCGCACCTTCTCCGCCAAACCGGCGGCGCTGGTCAGGCGGCACAGGATCTCGTGGCCCTCATCAATGAGGGCCCGCTCGAGAATCGCAGCACGGGGTGGCTGGTCATCCACCAGCATGATTTTCAGAGCCATCTTATTTTCAGAACTATCATGTCAGGCGCGTCCGGAATCGTTGTCGTTACGGGTTGTTTTGCAACGGTTGTGCCAGTCATCACATCCCTAACCTGATGATTTTCAATGTATTTAGTTTCCCTCTGATCCAGCACCGAAAAAGTGCACCAAGGCGACGCACTTTTCGGCACCAAAATGTGATCAGAATTTAATCTCGCCCCAGGCCCAGTACTTGCTGGTGTCATCCTTGAAGTCATTGGCGTTGTACGCCGCATACTTCAGACCAACCACGTAGTGCTTACCGATGGGGCGGGCCACCAGCAGGTCGGTTTCCGAGCCGTAGTCAGTGCTGCCTTCGTTGGACTGAAAGTCGTGGTAGACCGCCGCCAGTTTGAACCCGGCCAGTTTGCCGCCCACGGTTACGAAGGTGTCTTCCAGGCCATCAGCCGGTGTAGCCAGGAACTGGTCCGCCCACCCGTTGAAGGCATGCTTGGTCGCCAACGGCGTCTGGAAAGCCACCAGGCCGTCATCTGAACCAAGCACTTCCTGTGCCACTTTTACCGTTACTCCGGCCACCTCTGCGCCCAGCTCGGCAAAGTAATAGTCGGTGTCACCGGCTTCCACCTCCTGTTGGGCCCCTTCCAGCGTGAGCAAGAGCTTTACCGCATCCAGATCGAAAGCACCGGCGTAACGCACACCGTAGGTGTCGTTCTGCGAGTCGGTCACGTTATCGGTTTCCAGTAGGTAGGCGTACGCGGTTAGCGAGCCACCCGGCATGCCCGCCCAGCTGGCATTGAAAAGATTGTTGGTCACATTGGCATCAAAACCCGGCGTAATGCCGTTCACCTGGGTCAGATGGGCCGCAGAGACACTGAAATCACTGATGCCGTAATCGATCCGCGCACCATCAAAGGTCTGTTCATCCTGGCGCCAGCCCACGTTCCCCACAAAACGGGCATTGTCGTAAATGATCCGCTGGCGACCGTAAGTCGCCACCAGGCCTTCCAGGGCGTTGCTACCGGTATAGCGAATCGCAGCACGGTTGAGTTCGGTCACTTCCGGGTCAGCGATGACCGGATAACCGGCCTGCTGCGGCGCATAGTTGTCCACCTGGCCCACGATGCGGGTATCTTCAAACTCCCCCATCACATCAAAACCGTGGAGCTTGCCACTCTGGTAACCCAGGCGGGTACGCAGGGTCAGCGCCTGGCCGTCTTCAGTGAAGGCATCACTGTTCACTTCTTCATAACGCAGGCGCATGTTCAGCAGCGGTGTGCCGTCTTTCAGTGCGGTAATGAATGCATCGTCTTCCGCGCTGGCGGTCCCCGTAAAGCCCAGCGTGGAGAGAATGACGCCGGCGGCAATGGCAGAATGTTTCATGGTTTTCTTCCTCACCTTAGTGTGTTTTATCGCTCTCGTTTCGGAAAACGCCTATCTTTGAAGGCGGTGTGCTCACGCCTGCCCCCTTTATCCCAGGCATAAAAAAACGCCCATGGAACAACGCCGCCGTTGACGACATTCCATGAGCGTCTTTGCTCAGATTCTTTCGCGATCACCATTGATCGCTAGCAGGATAGCGTGACGAATCATCCTGCTAATGTGCTTACGTTAGGCAAGCGCCATGCCAATTCCTGAAATGCGAAGGAAACAGCCCGCCGGGGAATAAAACAGGCCAAGGCAACTACCTGCAGGTGCCCTCAGATGGTCCAGTGGCACCGGGATAGCGCGCACTGTCTACGACCAATGGGGAATTATCATTCCCGCGAATAGTGAACATCATTCGAAGACTACAGCCGCAACGCGGCCAGCCTGTTAGGCTTGCGTTCTTTTATTGATTCTGCCCCTTGGCGCCCCACTGGAGTCACTGTGACCCACTCTGATTCAGATTCTCTGCGCATCGCCATCGCTGGCGCATTCAGCCTGGTTATTGCCTTGGGCATTGGCCGCTTTCTGTTTACCCCAGCCTTGCCCGACATGATTGCCGAGACCAGCCTCACTGCCATTAGCGGCGGCTACCTGGCAGCGATCAATTATGGGGGCTACCTGGCCGGCGCAATGCTCGCCATGCTGGTTCCCGCCCACCGGGCACGCACGGCTTTCTGGTTGGCCTTATGGGTGAGTGTTATCAGCAGCGGCCTGATGGGGTTAAGCGAGACCTTCACGCCCTGGGCCATCAACCGGTTCCTCGCCGGTGTGGCCAGCGCCATCATTATGGTCAACGGCTCCGCGCTGGTACTGGGCGCCATGCCCAACCATCTGCGTGCCCGGCTGGGCAATATCCACTATGCCGGCATTGGCCTGGGCATCAGCATCGCCGCCCTCACCGTGGCCTTTATTGAAACCCTGCACGGCAGCTATGCCACCATGTGGCTGGCCTGTGGTGCACTGGCGCTGATCATTCTGCCACTGCTGCGCCGCATACCCGCCCTGCCCCACGCCAAACACACCCAGCACGAACGGGCGCCGGTGAACCGCTCGGCCCTGGGTTTTCTGATCGCCAGCTACACCCTGGCCGGCTTCGGCTATATCACCAGCACCACCTACCTGCCGGTGATCGCCAAAGCGCAACTGCCGGGCCTGGACAGCGCCGCCTTCTACACCTGGCTGGCCGTGGGCCTGGCCGCCGTGCCCGCCAACCTGCTGTGGGGCAAGCTCGCCAGCCATGTCGGCGAACGCAACGCCCTGATGACAGCCCTGGTGGTGCAAGCAATAGGCGTCAGCGCCCCCGCCTGGCTACCCGGCCTCACCGGGCTGGTCGTCAGCGGCCTGCTGGTGGGCGCCACCTTCACCGCCGTGGTCGCACTGAGCATGTACTGCGGCCGCCAACTCGCCCCCCACGCCGCCAGTGCCGCCCTGGGCGCGTTAACCGCCTGTTATGGTGTCGGGCAGATACTGGGGCCGGTGGTGACGGCACGGTTGCTGGAAAGTAGCGGGAGTTTTGCGCCCGGATTGCTGGGGGCAGCGGCGGCATTGATTGGGGCGGCGGTGTTGTTGGTGCCGTTGGGGAAGGTGCGGTTTTAGGGTTTTGATCAAGAAGAAGGTGTCCGCTAAAAGGGGGGAACTACAAAACATAACGCCGCGAGCAGCAGCGCGGCTTTTTGCGTCTGCTGCCTTGCCTGGTTAATTGGCGACACACCAGCCTAACCAAAGACCACGATGTGAGCCTGCGAACCAGACTACATTTATGGCACCCGCAAGGACTCAAGCCTTGAAGACACCCCCAACCTGGAATGTGGCCGCCCACAACAAACGGGAAAGCCGAACCACACCCTCTTATTTTCTAACGGCACCGTAAATTTTGATGGTGGTACCGACTCAGAATCTCGCTCCGCCATAAATAAAGCAGAGCCATTTAACAGCGTATTCAATCGAACGGTTCGACATATCTTTCTTCGACATAATTCTTTTATGAATTTCGGGGAAAACACAGAAATTCGCAAGACAGTCAGGCTCTTACAGTGAAAACAAGAACTCTTCTCGTCTGAAAAAACTCGAAGAAGCGGCCTATTTCCTGACTTCCCCGATATCACCCCGTTCCGAAACTCACTCTATATCAACCATTTAGCATTTTCTGTAAGCCATATCCTACAAACATATGGCTCGTTCTGTTGAGCACGGCAGTGACGTCAGCCCCTTCGCCTTGCGAGCAA
>NZ_LWFX01001014.1:0-7061 GCF_001635175.1 Alcanivorax sp. HI0083
CACGATCCAGGCGCAAAAACAGGATTATTACCAGGTGCGCATCCCGACCCGGGATGGCAAAAAACTGGCAGCCACCGTCTACCAGCCTGAGCTTCAGGCCGGGGAAAGCGCCCCGTTGATTATCGCCACTCACGGTTTTGGTGGCTTCCGCGCGAAGCGCCCCATGTCAATTTACGGCAAATCCATCCTCACCGGTGAAGCCGCCATCGCGGCGTGGAAAGCCGGTTACTGGGTGGTCTTCTACGACCAGCGGGGCTGGGGACAGTCCGATGGCCACGTGCACATGATGGACCCGGACTTTGAAGTCGCGGATCTAAGTAATGTGATCGACTGGTCACTGGGCCACCTTCCCGGCGTCAAACGTATGCCTGACGGTCAGCCCGCCATCGGCATGATTGGCGAGTCTTACGGTGCCGGCTTGCAGACGCTGGCCGCCTTCACCGAACCGCGCCTGCAGGCACTGGTGCCGCTCACCGGTTGGCACGACATGAACAGTATTGCTCCGAACGGCGAGTTTCGCAGCGCCTGGGGCGCTGTTTTGCTGGGCGTTGGAGGCATTAACAGTGGCTTCGATGTGGGCGTGATGTTTTCGGACCCGTGGCGCAGCGCCTTCGATGGCACCGTCAACCAGGATCTGAAGGACCTGATGTACCAGCGCAGCCCCGCCGCTTTTTGTGACCAGGGCAAATCGCCACACGCCGATGCCCTGTTTATTCAGGGGTTCACCGACACCATGTTTCCGTTCCAGCAGGCAGAGCGCAACTATGAGTGCTGGCAGGAACAAGGGCGCGATGCCCGTATCATCGGCATGCAGGCAGGCCACGTTATGCCCTGGCCCATGCAGCAATGGCGTGGCTGGTTGCCCTTCTATCAGACCGACGACATGGTGCACTGCGGTGATTACAGTGAAACGGCAGTGGATACCATCCTGAACTGGTGGGATGAAAAGCTGCAGTCCGGCGAGAGCCGCGTGCCACAGTATTGCATCAATGTCACTGAAGACCGCGGTATCGCCCTGGATGAGGGGCTGCCGGTCAACAGCACGCAGTACGCTCTGCCCCGCACCAAGGTGACCGTACCACTGGCCGGCGCTTTTGAATGGCTTATGGTCGGCGTAGATACCGGCACGGACCTGTTCCGTGCCATGTGGCCCGGCGCCGATTTGCGTGACATGAAGCCCAATGGCGGCTTTGGGCGCCCCAAGTTCGTGCCCATGTATATCGCCCGTGGTGATGACGAAGTCTTGCTCGGCAAGCCGCGCATTGAACTTAATCTGGGAGGGACTTCCGGCGGGAAAAGCATGCCCGTTTTTGTGGGCCTGGGGATTCAACATGCCAACCGGCGCCGGGTCCATGTGGCCAGTGAACAGCTCACGTCTCTGCCGGAGAAAGGCATTTATGAACTGGAATTACCTGCGGTCAGCCAACCACTGAAAGCTGGCGATCGTATCGGATTGGTGATCTACGGGTTCACCTCCCAATTCCCGCTGAATTCTGCATTTCTCGCACGCAATGCCAGCATCAAAGGGGATGTCTGGCTGCCGATCACCCGCGAAGACGTTCTCTCGCTGAAGCCGGATCGCTCATTCTGATACCGGCTCACTGACTGCGTAAGGCACGGCAGCGCTTCGCTGCTGTGCAAAGGCCCCCGCCTCCATGCCGTGCAGGCCTTCGTCAAAATACAGGCTGACCGTAAAGCGCAATTCCTGCGGCTCCGGCCAGCCTTGCAGGGAGTAACCCAGGTTGGGTAACTGACCGGTGAACTGCTCCGGCTCTACCTTGAGGTCACGGTCGTCTTCATAGATCAATTCCACCCGCGTCTTCAGTAGTTCATCCGGTACCGTCATGGCTGTCAGCAGTGAAAACTGTTTGCGGCTGTCAAAGAGGATCCAGTTTTCTTCCATGCTGATTTGCTGGCCGGCAAAAGCCTGATCATCAACGTCCTTCTTACCGTCAACCGTAACCGGGTTATCCGCGAACCGGGCGGTATAGACCTTTGCCCCGATCTGCCCATTACCGTCAACGGTCACCGCCACTTCCGGGTCCTTGAGGGTGGCGCGATACAGCTCCGGGATGCGCGCAAAGGTATGCGCTTCGTAATGGGCGGCATAACGCATGGCCTGAACCTGAATCGTCATCACCGGGATACCGGCCAGCACCACCTTGGTACGTAAATGCATGACTGATCGAATTGGGCCGATCAAATGCCCAACCTGTTTGGGGCGCAGGTTATGATTATCCAGTGACATCCGGGTAAAGCGCGAGAGCACCCCGGCGCTCATGCGCATTTTCAGGGTATCAATGATGGAGCCCTCCCCCTGGTAGCCCTGATAACCGAGATAGAGCCAGTTCAGTTCGTTTTCCGGCTCCACGTTCAGCTCATAAAGCGCCGTGCGCGTCATGCCACTATCGACGTCGTGGGCGACGTAATAATCCTGGCTGCGCTGTCTACTGCCTTCGACCAGATAGAAATGGCAATTATTCGCCACCGCGATATCGGCAACGATAGTTCCCTGGGCGGGACGAAGCGTAGCTGGTGCCTGCGGGCCCGCATCCGTGAGCATCATCAAAAGCTGATCTGCCGCATCCAGATGCCCGGCTTCGCCGATCATGGCGAATTGACTCCCCTCAAACCACACCATGCCGTGCTCATCCAGCTCATCGAACTGGTAAGGCACCGGCACAAAACGGCCCTGCTCTACCCGCATGACCGAGAGGGAATCCAGCGTTTTACCCTGGGCGCCGGGAACGTCCTGCCCGGAGAGTTTAACCACCCGGCCACGATCCAGTGGATCAAAGCGGCATTCTGCCTGGGCGGTCAGTGCCGGAATAAAAAGGCCGAGCGCCAGAAACAGGCGTAGGGTCATAGTAATGGTTGCTACCTGGTTGTTTATGCTTGAGTGGCGACTACTTTTGTAGCGTCGCTCGCACCGTGGCGGTACCCGGTTTCTCACCCGGCGTCATTTCCAGATTGGTCAACTGCACGCCCTCTTGCTGGAGGGATTGCAGCCAGAGCACCGTTTGTGAGGCCACCTGATCTTCCATCTGGATTCGTACCGCCCGATTTCCATCGGGAGAAAACCCTTTCAATGTCAGGCCAAACTGGTCGGCGCTGCGACTCACATTGCCGGTCCAGTTTCCGGTCGGCCTGGCTGTTGATGTATCGCCTCGCTGGGCGGCGGTAACAGCGCTGCGGTTATCCTGGATCCACTGCAGTGTTTGCTGATTGGTGACAAAGCGATTCCTGGCCTGGTCCCGCGCTGCCACCGAGGGCGCCCAGATCAACCAGTACAGCACCACCAGAAAAGCCACGGCAGCCAACACCTGCAAGACGCGTTGTTCACGGGGTTCCCGGCTTTCATACCAATTCACGGCCTGGTCGCGCCGTTGTGCCGCCAGTTTTTTCAGTTCCGCCGTATTACTCATCCTGGCTGCTCCACCTTGATACGAGCGCTGACGCCCTGGGCACCATTGCGATAGTTGGCAATCGAGGCTCTCGCGCCCTGCTTCTTCAACGCATTCTGAAGCTGTTCCAGCTGGGCATAATCCTTGGCGCCCACATCCAGCAGCAAGGTGTTATCGCGCTGATCATACTGAAGCCGCTTGGGCTCAACCTTTATCTCTTTCAACACTTGCGCCACCGGCCCCAGAAGCGGAAAAAAACGGGCCTGCCCGCCTTCACTGCTACTTCCCAGGCGGGAAAGCCGCCCCTGGAATTGGCGGCTCAGGGCCGTGGTCGCCTTGTCGCCGGGAAACAGCTGCTCGTAAAGGGTTTTGGCATCGGCAAAGGCCGCCTGCGCGGCCTGCTCATAACGCCACTGTTGTACCCAGATCGCCACCAGGGCCAACACAAACACAGCTGCGGCCAGAATGCTGACGGGCTTCCAGGGCGCAAACGCCGTGTTGCTACCCTTTTTTTGTTTCGGTGCATACGGGCCGGTCAGCAGTTCCTGGCCAGCGCCACCGCGTAGTGCATCCAGAAACGCCGCAGTGCCGGATAAAACGGTGGCGTCGGCAAGGCTGTCACCAAATAGCGCCTGCATGCCGTCACGCTGGTCGGCATCCACCACCAGACAACGGTCCCGGTCTGCCATTAATAGCACCTGCCCACCATCCAGTTCCGCAATCAGAGGAGCCTGGCCCTGTAACCGTTCGGCATCTACCTGAAGCGAGCCGAGTACCGCTCCCTGCTCAGCAGCCCACTGTTCAAGCTGGCTGATCAACTCACGGGCGATGGCGGTCACTTCGTAGTCGTCCCCTGCCCCTTTGCGTGAGACAAACCAAAGCGATTCCGGGCTGTCCAGCATCTGCTCTTCGAGCAGATACGGCAGAACACGCTGTAAATGGCGCGCCTGCTTGCGAGTCAGGGAAACATGGGTTAGCCGGGCAAAGGCCACGCTGATAATGACATGGAGGGTCTGGCCGGCACACTGTTCCAGCGCATCACGCAGGCTAATGGCCTGTACGTCATCGGTTGCGTTGCGCTGCAACAGCACCGGAATTTCAAGATCCGGCTCTGTTCCCCCTGCACCGCTTAAATAAATCAGTGGAGCATCTGCCACGCTGCTGTGTCCTTTCGTTGTTATCTGCGTTGTTATTACTGCATGTGCCGCTGGCTCAGTGTACCAAGGCGAGCATCATTCCACAGTGTCGTTACTGACCATTGCGCCTACTGGGCATCTTACTGGGCATTGTAGAAGGGATTGCAGGCCGGTTCGAGCGGGGTCAGCAGCGGGCTTACCTGCCGGCTGAAGACCTCGGTAGACGCATCATTACCGCTACGCCGGCGCAAGCGACTCACCAATCGGCTTAATTGGCCGTCTACTTCCACGTCCACCATCACCTGGAAATATTCACTGCTAACGCCCAGAAGGTCGCTAACTGCCTGCTTTTCGTCGGCGTCAAGGGCGCTCAAAGGAGCAAGCTGCATCAGATCACTCACGGTTGTAATCGGCTCTTCTTGGCGGGCTTTGACAATGGCTTCTACTGCGCCGGCACCCGCTATTCCGCCCAGCACCGCATCCAGCACCTGGGGCGGCGCCGTATTCACATTCAATGTAGTTCCCAGCGGTAGCGCCGTAAACAGCCCCCAGACCATGCTGTCCTGGGGTTGATTGGCCACCTGGAAGCTGAGCAAGGCACGCATTTCCGATTCATGGGCCGCCGGCATGTTCGGAGTCCGGCGGTTACGGTAATCCGCGTCTTCCGCCCCTTCTACCCCATCCACAATATTGTTGGAATCCAGCCAATCCGCCATTTCGTTGGCCAGTCGTGACGCGTCTGTTTCCTGGGGGAAAGTCAGTTCGATGAGCCGGGTAAGCCGGTCAATCGCCTCTGGATCGCGAACAAAGGCATCGCCTTGAGCCGTAATCAACCAATTGAGATTAAAACGCCCCTGTAGATCCTGGACGCTGGCGCTGAGCATGGCGTCTTCATAGGGGGTGGGCGGTAATTGTACTGCCCACTGCTCTTCCACGCAGTCATCAACCAGCGCGTTATTGTTCTGGTCATCCTGCAGGTCATCGATCAGCCCCTGCTGGGCCACCACTTCCGCCGCCATGGCATATTGGTACCGCTTGTCCCATTGCAGCAGGTTGTCCGCCCGAGTGAGAAAACGATCCTGGCGAAACAGTACCTCCACGGTAATGGTGGTCAACAGGGCCAGCAGCAAAAGCACAATCACCAGCGCCATTCCGCGCTGCTGATGCACGACGCCATTACGCCTGCGCGTTATCAACTCCATGGGTTCACCACGGTCCGGTAGAAACGGTGCACGATGTCACCGTTTTCCAGCTCGATTTCCAGCTCGATACTCTTTGGCAGACGCTGCTGCCAGACTGGAACGGCCGCCATGGCCACATCCGGCCACAGCTCTAGCCACTGCCACTCCCCCTGGGGAGTCAAATCAAGGTAGCGGACAGTAAAGCGCTCCACGTGATCCAGCAGCACATCTTCCTGATACTCAGTGGCCACATTAGTGTCGAGCACCGGCCAGTAACGGCGGAACAAGGTGCCATCTTCAAGGGTATAGACCACCCGCTGCATCTCACTGCGTTTACGCAGACCAAAAGGGTTGGACCAGCCCAGGCGGGTGAATTCCACATAATTATCACGGCCCAGAATGGCCGGTTGCGGGTCACCGTAGGGGTCGCGGACCGGACGACTGATCAGTTGCTCGAAATCCAGGGTAAGAAAGGTGACAGCGCGCTGGGTGCCCTCCATTTCATCGGCGCTGTCTTTCAGTTGTTCGCGGCCCTGCAAGGCGCTGCCGAGAAAGCTGGCCACCCAGACATAGATGAACGCGAAGATAGCGATGGTGATGACCATCTCCAGCAGGGTAAAGCCCCGCTGCGCCAGGCGCCTGGAAGAAAACGGATGGAGAGTTTTCATCATCCGGACGCCGGTTTGCCGATCAGGCTCGCCAGGTGATACGCCATTTGCCCCTCGTCATCGTCCTGCATCATGCCCACCTCGATATCCACACGCCGGGTATCCGGGTAAGGGCCCTCGCTGACACGGGTATTGATCCACCATTCACGTCCGTTGCGGGTCACCGTGGAGTCCGATTCGCCAGTGGAGGGCCACTGTTGATACACCTGCATTTCTACCAGCTTGTCGGAGGCCACCAGAAAGCCCAGATGGGTTTCATTGATATTGGTATAGGCCCGCGCGGTGGAGCCCATGGTCTGCCCAAGCACCACCATGACCAGCGCCAGAATGGAGACAGCAATCAGCACTTCCACCAGAGTAAAGCCACCCTGCCGCTTCATTCCTGGACGTCCTCTATCATTCTTGAACGCTGCTCCAGCCACTCCTGTTTGTCCTGCTGGTCGTCATCGTCCTGCTCACGGTCCGGATCGGTAATCTGCCCGAGAGCCGAAATTTGCCAGCGCTGCACCTGGTCGAGATCATCCTGGCTCTGCATGGCGAGGGTCACAGGAGACACTTCGCCGCTGGGGAAAAAGAAAATCTGCGGAAACGCCTTTTCGTCTTCCCCCTCTTCCCCGGACTCGCTGTTGCCGTCCCGCTGGCGCGCCTCTGCCTCGTCACCCTCGCCCACGG
>NZ_LWFX01001015.1:0-6733 GCF_001635175.1 Alcanivorax sp. HI0083
GTTGGATAACGCCCTAGCCACCATGGGCGCCGGCCTGCCTTCCGGCATGGCCGCGAAAATGGTCCACCCGGACCGCCGCGTCATGGCCATCGTCGGTGACGGCGGCTTCATGATGAACAGCCAGGAACTGGAAACCGCAGTACGCCTGAAGCTGGATATCGTGGTACTGATTCTGCGCGACGACGGCTACGGCATGATCAAGTGGAAACAGAACGATATGGACTTCCAGGACTTCGGCCTGGACTTCCAGAACCCGGACTTCGTGGATTACGCCCGCGCCTACGGCGCCCACGGCCACCGCGTGGAATCCACCGCCGGCCTGGGGCCGTTGATTGAAGAGTGCTACCAGCAAGGCGGCGTCCACGTGATCGACTGCATGGTGGATTACCGCGACAACAGCCGCATCCTCAACCGGGAAATTCGGGATCTTAGCTCGAAACTGTGAGTACAACCCGGACGGCTCGAGCAGCCTGCGCCGTTCGGGGTTTTGATTGTAGCGTCGGACGTCCGACGTCTGACGTCCGACGCGTTAAAGACAGCCCCAAAAAAACCTCATGGCCCACTGAAACGCCTTAAGGAACCGACATGCTAAAAGACGCCTACCCCTACTACCTGGCCAACGAAGCCGTCTTCGCCAACCAGGATCTGAATGTCACCGACAAATACAGCGGTGAAGTGGCCACCCGCGTGGCCATGGCGGACGCCGCCACCATCGACAAGGCCATCGACGCCGCCGACAAGGCCGCCAAGCCCATGGCACAACTGGCGCCCTACGAGCGCCAGGCAATCTTGTACCACTGCGTCAAGCGCTTTGAAGAACGTTACGAGGAACTGGCCCTGGCCCTGTGCATCGAAGCGGGCAAACCGATCAAGGATGCCCGTGGTGAAGTGGGCCGCCTGATCGACACCTTCCGCGTGGCCGCCGAAGAAGCCGTGCGCATCGACGGCGAAATGCCCAACCTGGAAATTTCCGCCCGTGCCAAAGGCTACCGGGGCATGGTCAAACGCGTCCCCATTGGCCCGTGCTCGTTTATTTCCCCGTTCAATTTCCCGCTGAACCTGGCTGCACACAAGGTCGCCCCGGCCATCGCCGCCGGCTGCCCCTTTGTGCTTAAACCGGCCAGCCGCACGCCCATCGGCGCCATCATCATTGGTGAAGTGCTGGCAGAAACCGACCTGCCGAAAGGCGCGTTTTCCATCCTGCCCTGTCATCGCGAAGGCGCCGACCTGTTCACCACTGATGAGCGTTTCAAGCTGCTCAGCTTCACCGGCAGCCCGGACGTGGGCTGGGACCTGAAAGCCCGTGCCGGCAAGAAACCGGTGATCCTGGAACTGGGCGGCAACGCGGCGGTAATCGTGGATGAAGATGCCGACCTGGACGACGCCGTGGAGCGCATCACTTTCGGCGCTTTCTACCAGTCCGGCCAGAGCTGCATCGGCGTACAGCGCATCCTGATTCACGATGCGATCTACGACGAACTGAAAACCCGCCTGGTGGAAAAAACCGCCGGCCTGAAAATGGGTGACCCGAAAGACGAAGACACCTTTATCGGCCCGGTGATCTCGGAAGGCGAAGCTACCCGGCTGGAAAACTGGGTTAATGAAGCTGTGGATGCCGGCGCCACTCTGCTGGTGGGCGGCAAGCGCGACGGCGCCATGCTCGAAGCCACCCTGCTGGAGAACGCGCCCAAGGGCACCAATATCGTGGAAGAAGAGGCCTTCGGCCCGGTGGCCGTGATCAGCCGCTTCAGCGATTTTGACGACGCTCTGAACACCGTCAACGATTCCAGGTTCGGCCTGCAGGCCGGCATCTTCACCCGCGACCTGTACAAGGCCCAGAAAGCCTGGGACGAACTGGAAGTGGGCGGCGTAGTGATCGGCGACGTGCCCAGCTGGCGCGTGGACAACATGCCCTACGGCGGCGTGAAGGATTCCGGCCTGGGCCGCGAAGGCATCCGCTGGGCCATCAACGACATGACCGAAGAACGGCTGCTGGTGATCCGTACCCCGCAATAAGCAACGCAGTTAAGCATTTCTGCGTACGCCGGGACTTACAGTCCCGGCGTTATTTCTTACATAAACACCTGCATATACTCACATTCCCAACGTCAAAAAACGCCTACCATCGAAAAGAACTCCATCAGGATTCGACTTCATGGCTGCGTCCCTTCCTCTCATCTCTGCGCTGGTTTCTTCCTTGCTTCCTGTCACGCCCCCGCCTCCCGAAGGAAGCTGGTATCAGCCCGATATAGATGTGAGCTGGCAAATTCAGCTCCAGGGTCCGATCAACACCGGTTATACCGCTGACCTCTATGTGCTGGACCTGTTCGACACACCCCAGAATGTGATCGACGACTTGCACGCCAGTGGCCGCCGAGTGATCTGCTATTTTTCCGCCGGTACTTTCGAAAACTGGCGCGAGGACAAGAGCCGTTTTACCGCTGCCGACAAAGGCCGGCGCCTGGGTAACTGGCCCGGGGAACGCTGGCTCGATACCCGCTCAATCAATGTCCGCGCGATCATGTCTGATCGCATTGCCCTGGCCGCCAGCAAAGGCTGTGACGGGGTGGACCCGGACAATGTGGATGGCTACAGCAACCGCACCGGTTTCCCGCTGAGCTATAACAGCCAGCTGGACTACAACCGCTTCCTGTTCGACACCGCTCACGACCACGGCCTGGCCGTATCACTAAAGAACGATTTGGAGCAAGTTGAAGACCTGGTTGATCACGCCGACTTCGCGGTGAATGAATCCTGTCACCAATGGCAGGAATGTCATCTGCTGACCCCGTTTATTGAAGCCGGCAAACCCGTGCTGCACATCGATTACCTGTACGGGGCCGACCCGCAGGGCCACAACATTCATTGCCAGCATATGGACAGCCTGGGCTTTCGCTCACTGACCCTGCCACTGGCACTGGACGACAGCTACCGCTTTAGCTGCAACGATTAAGCCTCGCCAAGCAAACACCGGGACTGCCCCCGACAACGGGGGCTGCTACACTGCCCTTTCGGCCTTTCGGAATGCAGTGTTATGCATGACACCCTGACATTAATTGTGGTTCTCCTCAGCAGTGCGGTAGTCGCTGTGGTGGTATTTCGCCGCCTGGGCATGCCTCCCATTCTTGCCTACCTGCTGTCCGGTCTGGCTGCAGGGCCGTTTGGATTCGGCTGGATCAATGACGTAGAAGGCATCCAGCACCTGGCCGAATTTGGCATCGTCTTTTTGCTTTTTACCCTGGGGCTGGAATTTTCCATTCCCCGCCTGATGACGTTGCGCCGCATTGTGTTCGGCGCAGGCCCATTGCAAGTCATTCTTACCGGGGCAGCGGTGTTCGCCGTCATGCGGTTGCTCGGTTTCCAGCCCATGACCGCCGGCATCACCGCCGGGGCGCTCGCGCTCTCTTCCACCGCCATCGTGATTCGTGATCTGATTGGCCGGGGTGCGGTGAACACCGGTTACGGGCGGGCTTCCACCGGCATCCTGCTGTTCCAAGATCTGGCGGCGGTGATCATGCTGGTAATGTTACCGGTGATCAGCAACAGCAGCGGCGATGCCCTGTGGGCCATGGCAGGCCTCACCCTGGGTAAATCCCTGCTGTTGTTTGCCGGCATCTACGTGGTGGGGAGATGGATACTGCCACGGCTGCTGGAAGAAACCGGCCGCACTCGCTCCGATGAAGTGTTTGTCATGACGGCCCTGCTCTTGGCTCTGGTCGCCGCCTGGGTGACTCACTGGCTGGGCTTGTCCATGGCGCTGGGCGCTTTTCTGGCAGGCATGATGCTGGGGGAAAGTCATTTCCGCCATCAGATCGAGGCGGACCTGCGCCCCTTTCGTGACCTGTTGCTCGGCTTGTTTTTTATCAGTGTCGGCATGCTGGTGGACCCAAATCTGTTTGCCGAACAGTGGCACTGGATCATCCTCGCTGCTGTCTCGCTGATGCTGTTCAAGGCGGTACTGATTTTCGCTTTGCTGCGTCTGCTGGGAGAACCTGCCGACACCGCCACCCGCAGCGGCCTTATTCTGTCCCAGTGTGGCGAGTTCGGTTTTGTGCTGGTTGCCCTGGCGGTGTCTCATCAAGTCATGTCGCCGGGTAAAGCCGGCCTGCTGGTGTCCATCACCGTACTCACCATGGCGGTAACCCCCGCCCTGCTGCAACACAGCGGAAAACTCAGCCGTCGCCTGCTGCGCCCGTGGATGGAAATCCCCAAGGACAGCCCGGTATCCGATAACATTTCCGGCCACGTCATCCTGTGCGGCTATGGCCGGGTGGGCCAGAACCTGATGCGTTACCTGAACCGCTTCCATCACCATGCCGTCGCAGTCGATATGGATCTGGTGCGCTTGCAGGAAGCCAGCGCCGCCGGCGAACACATCCTGTTTGGCGACGCCAGCCGCAAGGACATTCTCGAACGGGCGGGTATTCACCGCGCCCGCCTGCTGGTGGTGACATTCGATGACGCGCGTCTGGCGGAACGCATCATCCACACCTGCCGGGATCTCAACAGCGATGTGCGGGTGCTGGTACGCACCCGGGATGACACTCACCTGGATGCGCTCACGACAGCCGGTGCCGCCGAGGTCGTTCCCGAAGTACTGGAGGCGTCGCTGATGCTGGTGGCCCACGCCCTGATGATGCTCGACGTACCCTTTGAACGGGTGTTGGCGATGCTGCGCAAAACCCGCCGCGACCGCTACCGCATGCTGCAAGGCTATTACCACGGCGATTCCTTCCCCACCACCGACAGCGCCGGCAACCCCTATCGGTTGCTGCACGCCGTTACCCTCAGTGAAAAAGCCCGCAGCATTGGCCAGAGTATCCGTGACTGCGGCTTGCGCGATGTGGAAATCCGGGCGGTGAAACGGGCAGAACACACCCACGAAAGCCCGGATGAAAGCCTGGTCCTGGCACAAGGGGATACAGTCATACTTTACGGCCGACTGGAAGCCGTGGAAGCCGCCGAGGTTCGCTTGTTGGGCGGCTAACGCCCGAATCGCCACGGACACTCAACAAAAACGGCATGCCTGTTCACAAATCTGCGCGCACCGTAGCCCCTCTGCGCCCCCCAGGCGGTCACCGCAACCAGACAGAACGGGATATCCATACGTCAGGCCCCCGCAGACAGCCCGCAAACCGGCTTTCTTAGCGTATTGTCAAACAAAAAGGAGCCTTTGCTCACTTTTGACTTGCCCGCCTGCCTGCTTCGCAGTAATTTGTGAACACTTATACACAAAAACTGTGGAGGGCCCGCCCGATGCGAGCCACATCAGCGAACAACAACACGCTCCAGCCTGCCCAGCCGCAGGCAGATCAGGTGCCGAACTGGCAGCCGCTCAATGACTTTGCCCAGCGCAAGCAGCAAGACAGCGGACTGAAAGCCTGGATTGCCGTGGTCGAGGGTTGCATCAAGGCCATCGAGAAAACCGCCTGGCAGGGCCGGGAAATCGCCGACCAGGCCATTACCGCCTGCAAGGCCGTCACCCGTGGTGCCAGCGCCGTAAACGAAGAAATGCAGCTGCTCGCCGACGAAGCCCGCCGCTGGCCCGCGCGCCTCAAGCGCCTGACCAAAACCGGCTGGATGCTCACCAAGGTGGTCGCCAGCTATCGCCTGTGGGGCACCAGAGCCGCTTTCCTGCCGGGCAGCATGCGCGATGCCGCGCTGGCCAACCTGCACAAGCGCAACGCCAAACGCTTTCGTGACACCTCCCTGGAGCAGGGCGGCGCCTTCCTGAAAATCGGCCAACTGCTCTCCAGCCGTCCGGATCTGCTGCCCCAGGCCTGGGTGGATGAACTGGCCGTATTGCAGGATCAGGCCAGTCCGGTGGACTTTGCCGACATTGCCACGGTGCTGGAGCAGGAGTTCAACCAGCCACTGGATACACTGTTTGCCCACGTGGCCCCCCAACCCCTGGCTGCCGCCAGCATCGGCCAGGTCCACCGCGCCCGGCTGCACGATGGCCGCGAAGTGGCCGTTAAAGTGCAGCGCCCGGGGCTTGATGAAGTGGTCGAACTGGACATGACGCTGCTCAAGGTCTTCATGGACGCGGTGAAATCCGCCCTGCCGCCCATGGATATCGACACCATCGTCAACGAAATCCAGCGCACGGTTCGCGAAGAACTGGACTACCAGCGCGAAGCCCGCGTCATGACGGACATCGGCCGACAGCTCGCGGCCATCCCCGGGATTCGGGTGCCGACACTGGTGCCCGAGCGCAGCAGCCGGCATGTGCTCACCACCGAATTTATCCAGGGCGAGAAACTCACCCTCACCCTGGATCGCCTGAAAGAGTCGGACCCGGCGCAAGTCAGCGCCCTGCTCAGTACGCTGCTGGATGCCTGGTTTTGCCAGGTGCTCAACGGCGGCCTTTTCCATGCCGACCCGCACCCCGGCAACATCATGATCACCCCGGACAATACGCTGGTACTGCTGGATTTCGGCTGCGCGCAAGCACTCACCGACGACGCCCGCCGGGGTTACTTCCGGGTGCTGCAGGCTTGCATTGTTGGCGATGAAACCGTCATCGCCGACACCCTTACCGCCCTCGGTTTTGTCACCCGCAGCGGCGACCCGGCCACCCTGCTGGCATTTGTCTCTGCGGTGCTGGACCAGGTCCGCGACGCCATTATCAATCCCGGGCAACAGACCGGCTGGCCCACTGCAGAAGACATGATGCAGCAGGTCAGCGAACTGCTCGGCCGGCTGGAACACGACCCGGTGGGCACCCTGCCCG
>NZ_LWFX01001016.1:0-1090 GCF_001635175.1 Alcanivorax sp. HI0083
CCTGATATTCCCCATCCACACATTCTTCCATGCGGCGACGCAGCAGACCTTCACTGTCTTTTTCCAGCAACGGGTCCCACAGGCGCCCCCACACTACCTTGATCACGTTCCAGCCGGCGCCACGGAACACGCCTTCCAGCTCCTGGATAATTTTACCGTTACCGCGCACCGGGCCATCCAGTCGCTGCAGGTTGCAGTTCACCACAAACACCAGGTTATCCAGCTTTTCACGCCCCGCCAGAGCGAGGGCGCCAAGGGATTCCGGCTCGTCCATTTCACCGTCACCCAGGAATGCCCAGACCTTGCGGTTATCCTGCTGGATCAACTCCCGGTTCTGCAGGTACTTCATGATGTGGGCCTGGTAGATGGCCTGAATCGGCCCCAGCCCCATGGAGACAGTAGGAAATTGCCAGAAGTCCGGCATCAGCCAGGGGTGGGGATAGGACGACAGTCCCTTGCCATCCACTTCCCGGCGGAAGTTATCCAGCTGCTCTTCGCTGATGCGCCCTTCCAGGTAAGCCCGTGCGTAGACACCCGGTGCCGAATGGCCCTGAAAGAACACCAAATCGCCCTCGTTCTCATCGCTGGGGGCGCGGAAGAAATGATTAAAGCCCACATCGTAAAGGGTGGCGGAGGAGGCAAAAGAGGCGATGTGGCCACCCAGCTCATCATCGTTATCCATGTTGGCCCGCATAACGGTGGCCAGCGCATTCCAGCGCACCAGTGAGCGAATACGGCGCTCCATGAACATGTCACCGGGGATGGCGGCTTCGTCCTTGGGGGCAATGGTATTGAGATAAGGGGTGTTGAGGTGGGTGCGATAAACGCCCTGCTCCTGGGCTTCGTTGGTAATGGCATCGAGTAGCCAGGCGGCCCGCTCGGGACCTTCCCGCTCGACCACGGATTCCAGGGCTTCGAGCCATTCCCGGGTTTCTGCGGGATCAACGTCGTCAAAAAAACTGCGTTTTTGCATGGGCTTGCGTCCTTTTTCGCGTTGCCATGCGCCGCCGCAGGATCACTGCAGCGGCGCTGAAAGAGGCCCAAGGGTGACTGGGCTTGAGACCTGAAGTCTCACGACACCGGTGGCTGG
>NZ_LWFX01001017.1:0-2643 GCF_001635175.1 Alcanivorax sp. HI0083
CGCCACATGCTGATGGGGCTGGTTATGCAGCGAGGAAAGCGCCATCAGCCAGCCCCCCTGCCACAAAAACAGCGGGGTCAGCAAACGGGGATGGGAAACCGGCGAAGATACAGACATGCCGGAAATAGTGCCCGCCCGGGGCCGGGCAGGCAACGCTCATCAGCGCAGAATCAATTCACCACACCGGAGCGGCGCAGCCCCAGCTTGTGGGCCAGCTCGATGCTGACGAACATGGGACCGACCAGCAGAAACACCAGATCATCCACAAACGACGGCTTCTTGCCCTCTACCTTGTGGCCCCACACTTGTACCGCCCAGGCCAACAGCCACAGCACCGCCGCACTCCAGCCCAGCGACAGGGCGCTGCGATCCACAGCCACCACCGCGGCAATCGACAGCGCCAGCCAGGCTGCCATCAGCACGGTCATGCCTGGGGACATGCGTAAATAGAAAGGCATGCAGACAGCGGCCAGCAGGGTGCCGCCATTAACCCAGTACGCCAGGCTGCCTTCCAGCCCCAGCCAGTGCCCCAATGGGATCAGCCAGAACAGCCCCAGGGTGGACACGAAAATGGCCGGCACACAAAGGATGTGCACCCATTGATTCACTGGATTGCGGTGGCTATCGCCGTAGTCCGCCAGAAAGGTATTGAGATCACGCATGGACAGCTCTCCCGAGTTGTTGTTTTGAGCTGCCACACAGCTTAGCGGCAGCTCACACCCGGAAATTGTACGCAGGGGTTATCCCGCGCGGTGCCCCCTGGGAAACCGGCAGACGAGACGCTCAGTCGCAGCCGCGCCGGCTGTCTTTCAGCGCACGCAGCACCTGCTCGCGGGTCAGCAGGCCGGTCAGGATGCCCTGGGCATCCACCACCGGGTAGATTTTGGGTTTTTCCGTGACCATCAGCTCCGCCACGTTCACCGCAGAATCGTCTTCTTTCACCGTCAGCGGTTGATCGTGCATGAAGTCTTCCACCACCAGCGCCCCTTCACAGTGATAACTGGAAATCAGCAGCTTGCGCAGGCAGTCCTGTTCGGAGACAAACCCCACCACCTTGTTCTGGCTGTCCACCACCGGTAACCCGGTGAACTTGTGCTGCAGCAGGGCATCCACCACTTCGGTGAGCTCGGTGCCGGTCTTGATTGCCATGGGGTGCTTTGCCATCAAGGCACGTACGGTCATCTCTTGCATGTCGCTCTCCTTCTGCCAACCCGGCCAATGCCGGGCAGTCCAGATTCATGGCTTTGACTATAGCACTCCCCAACGAGCCCCTGCCTGCGGTTCTTGCCCATGCCGGCGATCAATTCCGGCAATCGCTATACAACGCAGGCATCGCCTTCCTACAATGGCCACAACGCATGACCACAAAAGCCTGACCGCAGGCCTACATGGAGCAGAGGAATAGCGAATGGTATCGCCCCGCGTCTGGCTGGTTTTCGGGCTGTTGGCCCTGTTGGTTATTTCCCCGCTTCAGGCTGCTGAAAATGCCGCCTGTGATGCCGCCGAACTGACGCTCGCCCAGCTGAAACAGCAGCGCCAACAACTGCGTACGGATCGCTACACCCTGCAATCCATTTTCGATGGCGACATTCCCACCCCGCACCAGATCAACACCTTGCTCGGGCGCCCCCTGAACCAGCGGCCGCTACTGCCCCTGATCGACCCGCAGCCGCTGTCCGTGGTCGACAGCAAATGCCCGGCCCTGCAGAACGATATCGACACCCTGACTCAACAGATCAACACCCTGGAGCAATCGCTCTACACCTTGCGACAAGCGTTTTTCGGCCTCAATTTCCCCCAGCGCCAGGCCTTCCTGAATCTGGCAACGCACCATGCAAAACTGCAGGCGCTGTCCGACACCCCGGAGACGGACCCTTCCATTCGCCAGGCGAGCCAGGTACTACAACAGCACATCCAACAAGTGTGGGCGGTGCTGGGCAAACTACAGAACGCCCCTGCAGACGCACTGCAAACGCTGGATGAGCTGTGGTTACAGCTACCCTCATTGCGCCCCCCTAGCGGAGCCAGCTCCACCGCCTGGCGCAGCCTGCTCAAGACCCGGCTGGACATTCAGAAAGACGTACGCACACTGCGCTCCGAACTGTGGCAGAACCGCCCACTGCTGGACCAGATCAACAACCTGGGCGGCCTCGCCCAGGCCCCGGTGCTGTTGCAGCATGAAAGCCAGCGCATCGGCCTGCGCGTGCTCGATATTGTGTCGTTGATGCGCTACGACCTGAATGGCCCTATCCGCAATGGCGGCTTCATGCCGGTGGTGCAAAATATTCTGGCGCTGATTCTCGGGGTGGTGGGTTTCTGGCTACTGATTCATCTAGCGCAGCGCACCCGCCGCTGGGCACTCTCTCTGCATGACCGGGTGGTGCAACTCAGTGGCGAGCGCCGCTGGCTGCTCAATGCCAGCCGCCTGATCAGCGGGCTGGCGCCGATTCTGCCGTGGATTCTGATCTGGCTGGTACTGGGCCGCCTGGATCCGCTGCTGGACACCCCCTCCAGCAAGATTCTGCTGTGGCTGCTGCCGCTGGCGCAGCTGTATGTCATCTATGGCCTGCTCTGCCTGATTGGCGAATGGCTGGTCATGCGTGTCGCCCAGAGTGCCAACGCCTACCTGGGCGGCGGACAGAC
>NZ_LWFX01001018.1:0-8451 GCF_001635175.1 Alcanivorax sp. HI0083
TGCCGGCGACTGGGGCGGTGTGGTCATGCTCGGCAGCGCACCGGTTAACGTGGCCAACGCACATATTGAAGGCATTCCCGACGGCGATACCCGGGGAGCCTTTGGCGGCAGCGATGCGGACGGCTCCTGCGGTGTGATGGAATACACCCGCGTGGAGTTCGCCGGCTTCGAGGTCTACGCCAATAACGAATTGAATGGCCTGACCCTGGGCGGCTGTGGCAGCAGCACCATTATTCGTAATGTGCAGGTCCATCGCGCACTGGACGACGGTATCGAAGTGTTCGGTGGCACAGTGGACCTCAAGCACATCATTATTACCGGTGCTGCGGACGACTCGCTGGACTGGGATATGGGCTGGCGTGGCCGGGTACAGTTTCTGGTCGTGCAACAGCATGCCAATGTGGGCGACAATGCGTTTGAAGGCGATAATCTCAAGGCGAATCCGGATGCCACACCCATTTCCGCGCCGGTCATGTATAACGTGACCTTGATCAGCCCGCGCAGCCATGAAAAATACCACCGGGCGATGACCCTAAAAGTGGGCACCGGCGGGCATTTCAACAACATGATTATTGACGGTTTCTCCGGGGAAACCATCGACCTGAAAGGCGGCGAGACCGTGCGCCGTATTCAGGAAGGCGAGCTCACCTTCAACAGTATGATGGTGCATAAAGTGGGCAGCCGTGGCCTGACGTTCTTCGACTCAGAAAACATGGACAATGATGACGATAACGGTTTCGACGAGCGTCGTTATTTCCAGAGCCGTTCCGTGGGCGCCCAGTTTGGCACCGACCCGTTGCTCACCCGCGATGCGACCAGCACCTCCCATCCGGACTTTGCCCCCACCTCACGCTCTCCTGCCCGTAATGGCGCCACGGCGATCCCGCAGGGAGAGTTCTGGGATGAAGCAGCGGATTATCTCGGTGCCATGCGCCCGGGCAGCGCGCAGACATGGGCCGACAACTGGACGGCGTTTCCGTTGAATTAGGGAGCCTCTGAATGTCGGCTTACGGCTACGCCTAAGCCGACCTGCGGGACTGCCCGCGATACATCAGTTGAAAGTTCAAAGTGAAAAGTTGAAAAGGAAAACCGGGGGAGCTTTTCCGGTTCCCCTGTCTGAGCTTGTCGCTCAGACCCGCACCTCGACCTGCACTTTTTTCGCAGCGCGCCCCATCATCTCAATGACTTTTTCACGGTCGCGTTTTCTCATGATGTCGCTCTGCACGTGCAGACTGAAGCCTTCCGCTTCATAGTCCACGGCCACCGTTTTGTCCTGCTTCAGGTCCGTGGCGGAGCGGGCCAGGGTGCGCAAGATGGTGTTCTTGTCGAAATTACGGATGCGCTCCAGGTCGATGTGGATGCCAAAGCCATCGGTTTGCGCAGACACATAACGGTTCTTTGCCCCCGCATCCCGTTTGGCACCCAACGCCTCGAACACGGGGATCGGCCGGTTAAATCCCTTGACCTGAATGTCACCCATGCTGCGGCACTGAATCCGGTTATTCACCAGCGCCTGGGTCGCCTCCGAGATCAACACGCCGCCTGGCCGGCAGGCGGATTCCAGGCGGCTGGCCAGATTCACATCCGTGCCCAGAATGGTGTAATCCATGCGCGAATCGGTACCAAAGTTGCCCACCGTGGCGTAACCGGTATTGATGCCAATACGGATTTCCAGCTTGTGGTCGATGCCTTCGCGCTGCCAGCGCTGGCGCAGCAGCTTCATTTGTTCCTGCATCTCAATGGCCATCAAGACACAACGGTAGGCATCTTCCTGGGCGCCTTCGCTTTTCGGATCACCAAAAAAGATCATCACCGCATCACCAATGAATTTATCGATGGTGCCACCGTGACGCAGGGCAATGCGCGTCATCTCGCTCAGGTAGGTGTTGAGCATTTTGGTAAGCGTGGTCAGCGGCAGCTCTTCGGAGATGGCACTGAATCCCTTGATGTCGGAAAAGAACACGGTCAGGCGCTTGCGTCGGGTTTCCAGCTTGGCGTCACGTTTGCCGGAAAAAATCGATCCCCATACCTGGGGCGGCAAATACTTGGCCAGCTTGCGGGACATATCCACCGCCTGCTTCTGCTGGCGCCTCACCAACTCCTGTGCCTGCTTGAGGTAACGAGCCTGCAGGTGGGCAAACGCGGAGGAGGCACCCACATAGATCCCCAAGCCCAGCATGGAAATCACCGACAGCAACACCGGCGTCTGTTCCGGCGACAGCACCTGAAAGCCCAGCACCCAGCCCATCAGCAAAGCACCAACCCCGGTCATCAACACATTCAGCAACCAGGGTTTCAGCCCGCCACTGCTGACCGAATTGGCGTGCACGATAATCAGCAGCACCATGGCCGGCACCAGTGAAAAGTGCAGCAACGCACACACCAGGCCAATCACCATGGCGTCAGCCTGCATCAGTAATTTGTGCACTGGCTTGGTGGGCCGGTCCTGCTTTTCAAACAGGAACAGCAGCCCCTGGGCCGACATGGGGTAAATCAGCAGCCCCGCCACCCCCAGCATGTATAACTCGGGAAACAGGTTCAGCTTCAGGCCCGCCATCAGAATCATGGCGGCCACCAGAAAGGCCAATAGCCGGATGTAGTTTGCCTGACGGCGCGCCCGCTCCATGGGACCCAACTGGGGGCGGCGAGCTTTCTTTTTCGTCATGGAGGTCGTCATGTGATCCGCTTCACGCGATTTCTGCGAAGCTTAGCGGTTTAGTCTCTAAGAAAAAAGACTGGGATGACTAAAGGTAGGCGATTCCCTGCCACCGGAAAACGGGCGCACTCTGCAACTGGGACTCATCTGCGATTCGGGCTACCATGGCGCCGTTGTAATAGGAGCCCTGAATGGACACCCTCACCGCCCTGACCACCCGTGTATCCGCCCCGCGCCTGGAAGCCCCCGGCCCCAGCGATGAGCAACTGGACATGTTGCTGCGTGCAGCCATTCGTGCCCCGGATCATGGTCTACTGCGCCCGTGGCGCTTTATCGTGCTGCAAGGCCGCCAGCGCGAACGTCTGGGCGACATCATGGTGGCCCACCTGCTGGAAGCACAACCGGACGCCGACAACCGTGCTCAGGAGATTGCCCGCAGCAAGGCCCTGCGTGCCCCCACCATTATCATTGCCGTGGCCGAAGTGACCGAGGGCCACAAGATTCCGGTCTGGGAGCAGGTGCTCGCTGTGGGCGCATCCGTTCAGAACATGATGCTCGCGGCTTACGAACAGGGTATCGGTGCCATGTGGCGCACCGGGGCCATGGCAAACTCTACCCTGGCCAAGGAAAAGCTCGGCTTTGCGGCCAAGGATCAGGTTGTCGCTTACCTTTATCTGGGTAAACCAGTGGGCAGTCTGAAATCCCTGCCTAACGACGCCCCCGCTGACTTCCTCCGCGAATTGCCATGATAGATCTGGCTGCTCTGGCAGAACAGGTCCGCAATGCCATTCCGCTGACCCGGCATCTGGCCTTTCAGCTTGAAACATTTGATGGCCAGGCGCTGACACTCACCGCGCCATTGGCCGTCAACCACAACGACAAAGGCACCTTTTTTGCTGGCAGCCAGTCGGCCCTGCTGACACTCGCCGGCTGGAGCCTGACGACCCTGCTGGCCCGCCAGGCAGGCGTGGATGCGGACGTGGTTGCCGTCAAGACCGGGCTTGAGTACCAGCTGCCCCTGGACAGCGATATCCACATTACCGCCACCGCCAGTACCGACGGCATCAGCCGCTTCCAGCAGCGCCTGACACGCCGGGGAAAAGCCACGCTGACGGTTTTGGCGCAGGGTACCAGTGCCAACAGCGCGCAGGTCTGCGAGTATCAGGGTCTTTATCTTGCGAAGGATCGGACCCCATGACAGCTGACAGCACCATCATTACCACTCACTTCTATTTGCTGGCCTATGCGGGCTGGGCATTGTTTTTGCTCATCCTGCTGATCAGCGCCCGTTCCCTGGCCGTGTTGAGCGGCAAAACTAAAGCCGACGGCTTTCCCCCATATCACTACAACCCGGCCTGCCCCCTCAATCGTCTGCATCGGGCCTATCTGAACACGCTGGAGTTACTCGGCATCCTGATTGTCGTCGGCGCCACCGCTTTGTGGCTGGGCAACACCGAACTGAGTGCCTGCCTGCTCCCCTGGATCGTTGCCGCCCGTGTGGCCCAGAGCATTATCCATCTGGCCGGCGTGAACCACTGGCTGGTGCAGATTCGCTTCGGTTTCTTTCTGGTACAAGTGGCGTTAGTGAGCTGGCTGGCTGTAGACCAGGCCTGCACATTGCTGTCACTGTTCAAACCCTGAACAACCGGCGGCATGAGGCTTGCCTCACGCCGCCCCCTCCGGTACTCTACGCGCCCTCAAGAGTTGCCCAGTGCGCTGTTGACGACAATCTGGTGAGGTGTCCGAGTGGCCGAAGGAGCACGCCTGGAAAGTGTGTATACCGCAAGGTATCGAGGGTTCGAATCCCTCCCTCACCGCCAAACATGAAAGCCCCGCAAACGCGGGGCTTTTTTATGCCGCTTCGCGGCCGCAACACGGTTCACGTAGCACGCAACACGCCCCCCGAACCCTGCGGCCACAAGGAGGCAGCTCCCAGGCATTAGTGTCAGGCCTCAAGCGTATAGTGCTCCACCATCACTTGCCCGCGATTCACTCAACTCGCTAAAGTAGACGTTCATTTTGCGGGGAATATCCATGACTCATACCCACGGCTGGCTAGCTCGGCTGGAGCAGTTGGGCAACCGGCTTCCCCACCCGACCTTGTTATTTGTCTGGCTTTGCCTGCTGCTGCTTCCCCTCACCGCATTACTGGGTGCACTGGATATCACCGCGGTTCACCCTCTCACCGACGACACCATTACCGCCCGCTCACTGCTCGACGGTGACGGCCTGCGTTATCTGTTCACCACCCTGGTGGGCAACTTCACCAGCTTTGCGCCACTGGGCGTGGTGCTCGTCGCCATGTTGGGCCTGGGCGTAGCCGAACAATCCGGGCTGCTGTCGGTGAGCCTTGCCAGCCTGGTAAGGCGCGCCTCCGGCAGCGCGCTGGTGTTCACTGTTGCGTTTGCTGGTGTACTCTCCAGCCTGACCGTGGACGCCGGTTATGTGGTACTCATTCCCCTGGCCGGGCTGGTCTTTCAACTGGCGGGACGCCCCCCTATCGCCGGTATCGCCACCGCCTTTGCGGCAGTCTCCGGCGGCTTCAGCGCCAACTTGCTGGTGGGGCCGGTGGACGCCACCCTGGCCGGGCTATCCACGGAAGCAGCGCATATTGTTACCCCGGACCGGACCGTGGATGCCACCGGCAATTACTGGTTCATCATCGCCTCCACCTTTCTTGTCACCGGGTTGGTGACACTGGTCACCCGCAAGCTGACCGAACCTCGTCTGGCGCACTCCCATGCATCCACGGACACTTCCCCGGAGGTGCCGCATACACATCCCCGCGCCATGCGGTGGACTGGCCTGACCCTGGTGGTGCTGCTCGCCGGGCTGGCGTTACTGGTACTGCCAAGTGACGCGCCACTGCGCCATCCCGACACCGGCAGCGTACTGGGCTCGCCATTCATTCATGGCCTGGTGGTCATCGTGGCATTGATTGCGGGGATCTGCGGAGCGGTGTACGGCCGGGTCAGTGGGCAATTTCGCAGCAGTGGCGACATTATCACCGCCATGGAGACCACCATGGCCTCCATGGCCGGGTATCTGGTGCTGATGTTTTTCGCCGCCCAGTTCGTGGCCTGGTTTAACTACAGCCAGTTGGGCCTGCTACTGGCAGTGAAAGGCGCCGCCTGGCTTGGCGCACTATCGGTGCCCAAAGTGATACTGCTACTGCTGTTCGTTATACTCACTGCGCTGATCAACCTGATGATCGGCAGCGCCTCGGCCAAGTGGTCCATCCTCGCACCGGTATTTGTTCCCATGCTGATGCTGCTGGGCATTTCCCCCGAGGCCAGCCAGGCGGCCTACCGGGTCGGCGACTCCAGCACCAATATCATCACCCCGTTAATGCCCTACTTTGTATTGGTACTGGGCTTCGCCCGGCGCTATCAGCCGGATACCGGCATCGGCACGCTGATTGCACTGATGCTGCCCTACAGCCTGACACTGCTGCTGGGGTGGTCTGTATTGCTGGGTGTGTGGATCGGGTTTGGCTGGCCGCTGGGGCCGTGAGTTGAAAGTGAAAAGTTTAAAGTTGAAACGCGTGACAGGTCACTCTGATCAGAACGCAAAGAGGCCGCGCCCAAGTCACAGGCGCGGCCTCTTAATTTGAAAACGGTTAAAACGCTTACTCTCGCTTCAACTTTCAACTTTCAACTTCTAGCTATTATTTGATCAACCGAATCGTCAGCGGATAACGGTAGTGCTCTCCACCATTGGCCTTTACGGCAGCCACGATGGTCATCACCAACCAGAAGATACCAATAATCGGCAGCAGGACGGCACCAATCACCACGAAGGTGAGCAGGAAGGCAACAAAACCTGCGATGGAAATAGTGATATTGAAATTCAACGCTTCCTTGCCCTGGTCATCCACGAAGGCACTATCGTCTTTTTTAACCAGCCAGATCACCAGTGGCCCCAGAATATTGCCGAACGGAAATACCATACCGACAAAGGCCAGCAGGTGGCATGCCAGACCCAGGCTCCGCTCTTCCTGTTTCGCCAGTCCATTGCTGTTATTTTCTTCGCTCATTCAAAGGTTCCTTGTTGAAAAATAAAACCCGCCACCATCCTTGCTACTGACGAATGGTGCGACGGTTGGGGAGGGGTTGTTCGCTGTTGGAGCGGAACGGGTTGATATCAATGCCGCCCCGGCGAGTAAACCGGCCGTACACGGTCAGATGGCGGGGCGAACACTGGGCCATCAGGTCCACGAAGATCTGTTCGATAATCTGTTCGTGAAACCCCTGGTGATTACGCAGTGACACCACATAACGCAAGAAACTGGCCGGGCTGATGGCACGGCCGGTATAGCGGATCACCACGGTAGCCCAGTCCGGCTGATCGGTAACCGGGCAATGGCTGCGCAGCAGATGGGAATAGAGCTGCCCGGTTTGCTCCGAGCCCTGATCACATAGCAGCAGGTCCGGGCGATACTCATAATGCTCAAAGGACAAGTCGATATTGTCCACGCAATCACCCCGGTCTTCCCACACGGGAAAACCCGCAGATTCCTGTAGCGAATACAGCAGCACTTCGATATTGCCACCCACCGTCTGCGCCACATCTTTCTCGATGGCAGCGCGCACCGCGTCACGACTCTCGAAGCGGGTATTGGCAAACGAATTCAGATACAGCTTGAGGGATTTGGACTCAACAATATTCGGGGTAGTACAGGGAACGCGCAGTTCGCACATGGCCACCATGGGCTTGCCCTTCTCGTTGAGCCAGGACAACTCATACGCATTCCAGATATCGGTCCCGTGGAAAGGCAGAGTGGTGTCTTCCAGCTCCAGGGACTCGCGGGCATCCCAGCGCGGCACCGGACACAACAGCGAAGGCATGTACTCGTCAACATACTCGCTGGAGCGGCCCAGCGGCGTTTCCTTAAGATAGCTCATGATAACCTCTTGGCACTCCCGTCCATGGGACTGGCTTTAATCATAGCCGGATTTAGCCGGTTTCGTTAGTGCCGAATACCGGTACCACGATGCAGCAACCACAGCGCAAATAAGTAGAAAGCGATCACAAACGCCAGAATGGCCCCCAGGGAAGCGTATACATTCACGTCGCTCACGCCCAGTACCCCGTAACGGAAGGCATTGACCATATAGACGATGGGGTTGGCAAGGCTCACCGCCCGCCAGAACTCCGGCAGCAGATCAATGGAATAAAAGACCCCGCCCAGGTAGGTCAGCGGTGTCAGGATAAAGGTGGGGACAATGGAAATATCGTCAAACTTGTTGGCGAAAATCGCATTGATAAAGCCCCCCAAAGCAAACAATGCTGCCGTGAGAATCACCACCGTGATGGTGATAAAAACGTGCTGCATGGACAGGTGAGTAAAGAACAGGCTGAGCAGGCTGACAATCAGTCCCACCAACATGCCACGCACCATACCGCCGACAATATAGCCGTTGAGAATCACATGAGACGGCATCGGCGACACCAGCATTTCCTCAATGGAATGCTGGAATTTGGTGGAAAAGAACGAGCTCACCACATTGCCGTAACTGTTCTGGATTACGCTCATCATGATCAACCCCGGCACGATGTACTGCATGTAATCGAACCCGCCCATATCGCCGATACGACTGCCAATCAGGTTGCCGAAAATCACGAAATACAGCGTCATGGTAATCGCTGGCGGCAGCAGCGTCTGCGGCCAGATACGGGTAAAACGGCGAATTTCCTTGGTTACCAGGGTCAGAAATGCCACCCATTGCTCACGAGCACTCATGATGCTTGCTCCCCCGGCAGGTTCTGCTCGACCAGCCGCACAAACAATTCTT
>NZ_LWFX01001019.1:0-12883 GCF_001635175.1 Alcanivorax sp. HI0083
TGATCACGGTGATCAGAAAGGCGGCGGTTTTCCCGGTACCGGTCTGGGCCCGCCCAATGGCGTCGGCGCCAGCAAGTGTGTGGGTCAGTACTTCGGCCTGGATCGGGGTGCAGTACTGGAAACCGGAATCAGCGATACCGTGCATCAGGTCCAGGTGCAGGTCGAAATCGTGAAAGCGGCTCTCGCCTTCCTTTTCCGGTACCTGAAATTGCTCCAGGCTCCAGGAGCTTGCCTTGTCTTTTTGCATGTATTCGCTCAGTCTGAATGCGAGAGATTTTGTGAGTGCAGTCGCCTTGCGTTCCTGTCTGGCAGGGCCTTGGAGGCGTCTCCAAACATCACAGTGTAGAAAAAATAGCCAGCGCTGTCAGAGGATGTTTGTTATGGGCTTGCTTCGCGGCGTTATTGTAGTGTTTTGGGTGGGGGTACTGTTAGCCATTTTCATGGATTTACCCGCTCCCTTTGACCGCCTGCTCATTATCGCCGGCTCGGTGGTGGCGATTCTGCATGCGCTGGAATGCCTGGGCTTTGCCCTGTGGTTGCGGGGCAAAGGCCTGTTTCACTGGCGTGATGCCTTGATGACCATGATATTCGGTGTGATTTACCTGAAGCCGAGAATGCGCAGGGTTCGCCGCGCTCGGGCCTGAAACCGTCGTTTCTTACCCAAACACCAGCACCCGGTTATTGGCGGGCATGGCATGGTCTGCCAGACATTGTCGGCCGTGGCGGGCAAATTCCTGCTCTATCCATTCCTTGTCGCGGATGCCCCGCTGTGGATCGGCAGCTTTTAGCCAGTCTTCAAACTGCCGGTTTGAATCACTGGTGAACTGCCCGTCGTAGTTGAAGGGGCCGTAGACCAAGAATAATCCTGTTGTGCTGAGTCGTTGGCAGCCTTCGGCGATGCAGTGGGCGACCAGCGGTTGCGCCATGATGTGGAAGGTGTTGGCGGTGAATAGATAATCAAACGGGCCAGCGGGCCACTCGCCGGTGACATCCAGCGCCAGGGGCGGCTTGGCCGGGTTTGGTGTTTGGCTCAACCAATGGTGAATAGCGGGCAGGTTGTCGGGTACGTCAGAGGGTTGCCATTGCAGATGGGGCAGCTGTGCGGACAGCCAGGCGGCGTGTTGCCCGGTGCCGGCGCCGATTTCCAGCAAGGTGCCGGGGGCCTGACAGTGTTGTTGCAAAACCTGAAGGATGGGGCCTTTGTTGTTTTCGGCCGCCTGGGAGAAAGGAACCTCTGAGGGTGTCATGGCTACTCCTGTGAGTGAGTGGCCATGGCACCATCAAAGGCTTTTTCTGGCAAGGGAAAAGCGTGACTCCCTGGCTGTTACTTCTTGCTCATGTACTTCTGGCCCATAGCGACCAGCTTCTGGTAGCTGGTGGGCAACAGGCGTTGCATGGTGTCGACGGCAACCGCATCTGAGCCAATCAGAACACGACGCTTGTTGGCGCGGACACCCTTGAGGATGGTGCTGGCGGCTTCTTCCGGCGTTGTGCGGAACATTTTCTCGAAATCCTGGATGGATTGCTCCTTGCTGGCACCGGTGATGCGCTCAACGCCATCGCTCATGCGCGCGGCCTTGGCAATGTTGGTCTTGATGCCGCCCGGGTGAATGGAGGTGCAGGATACCGGGCTGCCTTCCATTTCCAGCTCGATGCGCAGGGATTCCGTGAAACCGCGCACCGCGAACTTGGCCGCGTTGTAGGCTGACTGGGTGGGGATGCCAACCAGGCCAAAGATGGAGGAGATGTTGATGATATGCCCTTCACCGGCCTGCTTCAGGTAGGGCAGAAACGCTTTGGTGCCGTAAACCACGCCCCAGAAGTTGATGTTCATCAACCACTCGAAGTCGTCGTAGTTCATGTCTTCCACGGTAGCGCCCAGCGCTACACCGGCGTTGTTGAAGATCATGTTGGCCTGGCCAAAATGGTTGACCACATCATCGGCGAAATCGTAGAACGCCTGGCGGTCGGCCACGTCGAGAATCTTGGTCATCAGGCGGTCTTCGCCGAGGTTCAGGTTGTTGGCGGTTTCTTTCAGGCCGGCTTCGTTAATGTCCGAGATAGCCAATTTTGCGCCAGAGGCGGCCAGTTCCATGGCCAGGGCACGGCCGATGCCGGAGCCGGCACCGGTGATGACGGCAACTTTATCTTTGAAATTCTTCATGATGGCTCCTGTATCCGCTCCCGCAGGAGAGGGCATGTATAAGCGTGTGGCAAGTTGAAAGTTCAAAGTTTAAACGCGCGAGAGAGGTTGTCAGGGCCCGCGTCGCCATGTCAGGTAGCAGGCCGTCGCGGCTTTTCGCGGCCGTCGATCCGTTCGGTTGGTACTGACCTGCCCGCACGTTCAACTTTGAACTTTTAACTTTCAACTTAAGTTGGCGACCGAGTGTAGACACTTTGTCACTGCAGAATGGGCCAATCTTGTCAGACAAGGTGCTGGTGTCGTGGCATTGGCGACGCGGTGGGCTGTCGCTGCGGTCTAGCCTTGGTTACAGCGATGGTTGGGGGCAGCTGTCACTCAGCGGGGTTGCGATCGCTTCCCGGCTTTGGCGGACCAGGTTTTGTAGTTCAGCGTCACTGTTGCCAGTCACGCTGAGTGGTGGGTGCAGAATAAGGCGGGCGCTGGCACCGGGGTGAAGCCGCAGGGTGCCGGCGGGCAAAATGTCGAAGGTCCCTGACAAGGTGACCGGCAATACCGGCATGCCCAGTTCCTGGGCCATTTTGAACGCGCCTTTCTTGAAGGGTTTTAATTGCCCGTCGCGACTGCGGGTGCCTTCAGGAAAGAACAGCACGCTGGCGCCGTTGGCCAGCCGTGCGCGGGCCGCATTGAGCGATGCAATGGCAGCTTCGGTGTTGTCGCGGTTGATGAAAACATGGCCGAGTTTTTCACAGCAGATGCCAATAACCGGGATTTTGCGCAGCTCGTGTTTCATCACCCAGCGAAAATCCACGCCCAGGTAGCCATACAGGACAAAAATATCGAACTGGCTAAGATGGTTGGCGACGATCACGTAGCTTTGCCCGGGCAATAGATGATGGCGCCCATGCACATCGACGCGCACGCCGCTATAAAGCAGGCAGAGCTTTGCCCAGGGAATGGCGCTGAGTTTGGCGACCTTGTCGGCTGGTAGAAAGGGAATCAGCAGTAGGCAGGTCAGCCCCGCAAGCACAGTGGTGGTCACCATCAGGGGTACAAAAATCAGCCAGCTATAGAGAAAGAAAAACAGCCTTGTCATCAGATGCCGCTCTCCGGATTGTGCGCAGATGAAAGCCTATAGTAGCGGAGGGCTGGCCGAAAATGACAGGTAGATAAGCACTTTGTTACGTTTTGATGGTGCCCCTTTACGGGGCGGGAGCAGGTGATGGAGCGGCTTGCGGGCTGGCATCTTGCGGGCGGCCGGGGCCATGCAGATCAATGTAGTCGTAATAATGGTTCTGGTACTCCGGCTTGTTGACGATGCGGCGAAGGCGCTCAAGTGTGAAATAAGGCGCATCGCGGAGCAGAATATTGGCAATCCAGGCGGGGATGTAGCCGCCTGGATCCAGGATCAGTTCATAGGTCATTTCCACTTCGTGGTTGCCCAGCCGGGTGAAGCCCAGCAGCCCGGTCATTTCCGGGAAGCGGATGTAATTATTGTTGGGGGGCAAGGCATCGGGCTGGTTAATCAGCGTGATCATCACCGATTCCGGCTCGGTATTCAGGGTCTGTGTCACTTTGGCCCGCAGCACCGCTTCCCGGTCGGCCAGTGGCCAGGGCAATTGGGTGGTAAAGCGCAGCTGCCGGTCCAGGGGGCTGGTGCGACCGAATTCTTCTGCGCTATCGACAAAGTGAAGCCACTTGGGGAACGAAGGATAATCGTTCAGCAGGGCGACCAGAGAATATTCGTCGTTCAGGGTGAAGCGGGTGATGCCACGAAACGTTTTCAAACGGGATTCGTCCCGGTGTTTCATGTACACCTGGATGTCATTGCGGTCACTGACCAGTGTCCAATCGGGGTCAATATCACTGGATACCGGTGCAGACCATGCCGGGGAAAAGGCAGAGAACAATGCAGAAAGTGCAAGCAGAAGCCAACTGAGGCAAAAAGGTCGAAGCCTGTCCATAGGGGGCGAAGAGTCCTTGTTCGCTATTCTTGGAATTGATTTGGGCCTATAACGCGACGTCATTATGACATTATCATTATAGGCCTGAACACATTTTGACCGCTTTGCCCTGTGGTTTCTCCGCGCTAACTGACAGTCGGTGCGGCAAATACGCATTAACGGCAGGCAATTTTGTGAACGGCTGCTAGACTGTCGCCCGGCGTGTTTTGTGCCAATCAATCACCCAATAACAAGCATTTGCATATTCCTGTTGTGACGATTCCCTATGCTTAAGCGAGCGTTTCATCTTTTGGTCGGCGCCGCCTTGGTGGCCGGTTATTTTGCGGCAACACCGGCACGGCTCTGGCAGCCGGCCCCATCATTGCTGGCGGTGGCGCCGGCCCCGGTGCCTTCGGATTCCCAGTGGCAAACCCGGTTTGCGTCCGATGCGGATACCCGCATGGTGCATGCGGCGTCCATGGTGGAATTGCCCGACGGCCGTTTACGTGCCTTCTGGTTTGCCGGCACCCGTGAGGGGGCGGCAGATGTGTCGATTAATTCCGCCACCTTTGATCCCGCATCCGGCGCCTGGTCCGACGAAACGGTGTCCGTGACCCGCGAGCAGATTTCCCGGGGCTGGGGGCGACATATCCGCAAACTGGGTAATGCGGTTCCGGTGCTGGACGATGACGGCCACATGCGATTGTTTGTGGTGGCAGTGAGTTTCGGTGGTTGGGCGGCCAGCCGTTTGGTGGTGATGGAATCCTCAGATCTGGGGGCCAGCTGGGACTTCGAGACGGCACTGGTGGCGACCCCGTTCCTGAATATCAGCACGCTGGTCAAAACCCCGCCAATCCATTACAGCGATGGTTCTATCGGGTTGCCGGTCTACCACGAGATGATTGGCAAGTTTGGTGAAATCCTGCGCCTGGATCGGGATAACCGTATCCTCGGCAAGGCCCGCATCGGCCATGGGCGCAAGGCCATTCAGCCGCTGGTGTTGGTGGACGACAGCAACCACGCGGTCTCTTTCCTGCGCAATGAGAACGAGCCGAACAACGGGTATTTGTATCAGTCTTCCAGCAGCGATGGGGGCTGGCGCTGGTCACCGTTGGAATATGCGCCGGTGGATAACCCCAGCTCAGCCGTGGGAGGTGTCGCCATGGGGCCGGGGCACTGGCTGGTGGCGACCAACTGTAATCGTGAAGAGCGCGATGACCTGTGTATTCGTGAAACCCGTGATGCCGGGCAGCATTGGGAAGATCGCTGGTTTTTCCATAATCGTGAGCAATGGCGGGGCAGTGCATTGAAACCGGATGCGTTTGCTGACCTGATCGATGATGAATTTGTTGGTGAAGCGATCCCTGAGGACCAGCGCCTGTTCCTGGAGCGGGTAAAAGCCAACAAGTGCGAGCCCGACCGAGGGTGTGAGTTTCAGTACGATTACCCCTACATGGTGCGTACCCGTAACGGGGACCTGCATTTGCTATACACCTGGAACAAGACGGCGATCCGCCATGCCTGGCTGAAAGCGGATGCCTCTGAGGGCGGCGCGTCGCAACAACAACCAGAACAGGGAGCTCGATAATGTCACTTGATCTGGTGATTTGCGCACTGGTGCTGGTGGCGGTGCAGTTGCGTATCAGTGCCAACCTGTTGTCCTTGCGCGGGCGTGGGGTTCTGGCCGGCCTGGTTTTTGTCTGGTCCCTGTTGCCCTACCCGTGGGGTCCAGGGGCCTGGGTGCTGAGTTATCTGGCCGGTTTCAGTATTTCTTCCGGCCTGCTGGCGGTGTTGGCGATTCAGCATCGTGTTGCCGGGCATTACTGGCTGCCGGTGCGAGAACTGCGCACGGCGTGCCTGATGCTGGTATTGATGGCGTTGTGGTTCTACCCGATGAGCATGGGCTCCAGCTATGCGGATCCCTACGCGCTGGGCTTTGGCCATTTCGGGTTCAGCACGGCCCTGTTGCTGGTCGGTTTGCTGGCGTGGGTCATGCGAGCCTATGCGTCCTGCCTGATTCTGGTGGCGGCCCAGTGCGCCTTTGGCGCCGGTTTGCTGACCAGTGACAATCTGTGGGATTACCTGATCGACCCTTGGCTGGTGTGTTGGGCGGCAGGTTGGTTATTGCGGGACCGGCTTCTACGGGCACGGGCCATGCCCGCGCCACAGCCATCGGTTCAGCCTTCGGAGGCGGGTAAGGACGCAGGCGGTGCCACCGAGGCGGCGGGCCAGAGCAGCGCCACCAGGTAGCCGACCAGGAACATCAACACGTTGCCGATCAGGCCGGTGTAATACAGATCGAAGGGGGCGCTGAGCGCCTCCGGCAGAAGCTGGTTATTGGTCAGAATCGTCCAGCCGGTGAATACTAGCGTGCAGCCGATGCCGCACCAGGCTGCTCGCGCATTTCCCTTCTTGCTAAAGAACCCCAGCAGATACAAACCCAACATGCCGCCGCCCAGCAGAGACACCAGAATGGTGGAGGTATCCTGCAGTGTTTTTGTCTCCGCCTGGTTCAGCCACAGCGCGCCGAGAATCATTAACCCGGTAACGGCGATGGCGATAGCCCAGGCCACCTTCAAATAGTGGCGATCATCGCGGCCGGGGCGCAGGTGGCGTCGATAGAGATCCACCACGCTGACCGTGGTGATCGAGTTGATGCTGGAATCCAGAGAGCTCATGGCTGCCGCCAGGGCTGCGGCGATCACCAACCCGGCTACGCCGGCGGGCAGGTAACCGGTAATGAAATGGGGCATCAGGGTTTCCGCCCGGGCATCGCCGGCCAGAATGGCGCTGGCGTGCGGGTCCGGGTATGCCTGAAAGAACACCCAGAGCGCGGTGCCCAAAAACATATAAAATGCCCAGATTGGCAGTGCGGTGAACAGGTAGACCCAGAGCCCGCGTCGCGCTTCTTGGGTCGATTGAGAGGCGCAATAACGCTGCACGGTGTTCTGATTGCTGGAGTATTCGGTGAGCCAGTTGGTCAGCCCGATCAGCAACATCATGGTGGCGGTTTTTTCGCTCAGGGAGAACGACCAGGAGGTGTCACCCGGGGCGCCGTTTTCCCACGGTGCCAGCGCAAATTTGCCGGCATTGCCGGCCTGCTCGAAGACCTGATTCAGACCGCCGGGCAGTGCATCCAGTATCACCCACAGGCAGATGATGCCGCCGAGCAGCAGAATCACGGTTTGCAGCACATCGGTCCAGATCACCGCATCGATGCCGCCGATCACGGTGTACAACCCCACAAAGAGGCCACCCAGCACAATGGCGGTGGCGGGGGACAGGTCGGTGACCTGTTGAATCAATAGTGACAGCAGCCACAGGATCATGGCCAGGCGCACCAGCTGAGCCACGAGAAAGGCCACGGCGCCATACACACGAATGGACGGGCCGTAGCGTTGCTCGAGAAATTCGTAGGCGCTGGTCATATTGCCGCGCCGGAAAAACGGCAAGAACACGAAAGCGGCCACCAGCATGGCGGGCAACAAGGCCAGGTTGGGGAGATAGCGAAGCCAGTCGGTCTTGAAGGCGTCGGCGGGGTAGGCCAGGAAGGTAATGGAGCTGATGGACGTACCCACCAGAGACAGGCCGATCACCCAGCCACGGAAGCGGCGACCGCCCACAAAATATTCTTCGGTGTTGGTGTTACGGCGGGAAAAGTAGAGGCCGATACCCAGCACCACACACAGGTAGCCGGCGAGGACCACCCAATCAGCCGTTGCTAGTGTCATTATTGTTATTCCGCTGCAGGCAATCAGGTGGCACGCAACACGCCGCCGCGTGCAGCCTGTCGCGTGCCGCGTGATGTGACTTATGTTGCTTTATTGCTCGATATAAACGTTATCGGCCTGTTCCCCGCGGTCGGACATGCGGGTATCGAAACGTACCTTGGTGCCGGTGCGCAGGCTGCGGCGGCCGCCGTTCTGTACCGCTTTGAAGTGCACGAACAGCTCTTCGCCGCTGTCGGTAAGAATGAAGCCGAAGCCCTTGTTGGGGTTGAACCACTTCACTTCACCGCGCTGCTGGCCATTGCTGCCGGGCAAAGAAGGCAGGGGCAGGTTGGCTGGCACCAGCTTGCTGAAGGGAATCAGCGGCAGCAGGTAGGCGAGGACCGGGATCCACAGCCACGCCTGGTGGGTGAAAACGGTATTGCCATGGCTGGCTACCAGGCCGGCCAGGTAGAAGAACACCGCCACATGCAGCGGCAGCCGCTGGCGCCCGCCAAGCAGGCAGACCAGATTCACGGCAGCGGCCAGCAACAGGCCCAGGCCGGTTTGTTGACTGTGGATGTTGGAAACCTGAATCATGGCCAGGTTTTCGTGGATGGTCACCAGGGCCATTTCCGGCGCAAACAGAAGCCAGGCGCCAGGGATGGCCAGCAACAGGGTGACGATGACGTAAAAAATAGTCAGCGATTTAGAGACATTCATGGAATTGACGTTACCTTGTTTAAGCAATGAGTGATAAAAGTAAGGATAAAAACCGCCAGATGACGAGGCGGTATTGCGCGGTTAAGGTGCCCGGGTAAAACCCCCGTTACCGTTGCCCTTTTTGTTGGCAGGGCTTGCCGGTAATGACTGTCAGGCGCCGCACAATCCGGGCATTGTACCCAAGCTGGCGGTGAAACTCATGTTGGAGTCATTTTGACGTCATATCCATTCCTGAACCCGGCTTTTTTTCAGGCGTTGCAGCAGTGCGGCGCCACCACCCCCGAGACCGGCTGGTCGCCCTGCCATGTGGAGCGTGAAGGTGCCTGGTTGCCCTTGTACGGGCGCAATCATTCCCGTGGCGAGTACGTATTCGATTTCAGCTGGGCGGACGCCTATCAACGCCATGGGCTGGCTTATTACCCCAAACTGGTGACCTCGGTACCGTTCACGCCGGTGGTGGGGCCTCGCTGGCTGGGCGACTGGAGCCCGGACGCGCTTTGGCAGGCGGTAAGCGAGCAAATGACAGCGCAACAGGCCAGTGGCTGGCACTTGTTGTTTCCAGACCAGCTAAGCCGCGAGGCGCTGGTGGAGCTGCCCCTGGTGTCCCGTCAGGCCTGTCACTTTCGCTGGTTCAATCGTGACTATGCCGATTTCGAAGGGTTTCTGGCCCGGTTTCAGTCCCGCAAGCGCAAGAATTTACGCAAGGAGCGGCGGCGAATTCAGGAGCAGGGTATCCAGGTAGAACGGCGTCGAGGGGCTGAGATCCAGCCGGATGACTGGGCCTTTTTCTACCGTTGCTATGCCAGCACGTACCTCAAGCGCGGGCAGATGCCGTACTTGAACGAGGCCTTTTTCGCGACGGTGGCTGAGCAGCAAGGGGACCAGCTGATGATGGTGCTGGCCCGGGATGGCAACACCCAGGCACCCATCGCGGCGGCCCTGTATTTCTTCGACGATACCCAGCTTTACGGCCGTTACTGGGGCTGCCTGCAGGAGCGCGATTGTCTGCATTTCGAAATGTGTTACTACCAGGGCATCGAGTTTGCCATTGAGCAGCAGTTGCAGGAATTTGATCCGGGCGTGCAGGGCGAGCACAAGATTCTGCGCGGCTTCGAGCCGGTGATTACCTGGTCAATGCACCATTTGCGCGAGCCTGCGTTTCAGCGGGCGATCGGGGATTTCTGTGAGGAAGAGGCGTTGCATGTGCAGCGCTATCAGGACCAAGCGCGGACGTTGCTGCCTTTTCGGCGCGACGGCGTATAACGCCGGGAATCGGCAGTCTGATTCAGGCGGCCAGCTGCTTTTCACGCTGGTACAGCAACGCCATGGTGACCTTGTCACACAGATCTGCCTGGGGATGATCCGGGGATTTCGGGCCCAGGGTGTCTGTCACGTCTTCCAGGTCGCAGTTTTGCGGATCGTTCAGGTCGGCAAAGAATTCCCAGGCATGGCCGCGGTGGTCCACCAGGGTGCCGGTGTAGATGCCCTCATCGAAACGGCATACAGAGGAAAAGACCGTTTCATCCAGCGCAAAGCCTTGCGCATTAACCCAGGCGGACAGGGCCGGGTCCAGGCTGCCGTTACGAACCTGTTCGGTGGCGTGAGCCACAGATTCCCAAGTATTGCGGGTGCTTGCTTTACTGAATTTCATTGTCTCGTCCTCGTCCCATGAGGTTGATCGTCCGTTAAAACGTGATGCCAATCACAAATATGCCGATCAACGGCAGTGTTTCGGAGATGTTCGTATTCTGCCCATACTTTCCCGTCAATGCATAGGGAAGTTGCTCCGATAGCTGTAAGTTAAAACTGACAATTTGAAGCAAATTCAGTGTTTTGCATAACCGAGGGTGCCCATCAGTAAAACTGACGGAATCTTGTCGGTGGGCGATCAGGGCAATGGTGGCACGGCCCGGTCTGCCGTAGACCTGAAAGGGTTCAGCTGGCGAACAGCGGGGGTAGCGGGCACTCGAGCAGTGCTGCGATGGTTCGCAGTAGTTCGGCTTCCTGCACTTGCACCTTGCCGTCGGCCAGCACCAGGTCGGCGGCGGCATCAATGACCGGCCCCTTGAGCAGGGGAGACAGGTCGGCCAGCCGGTCTACGGCATGGCCGAGCTTGTGGCTGCCGCAATGGGTCAGGGGCAGCAAGGTGCGGCCGGCGGGCAGCAGTCCATGGGTACTGCGTTGGAACAGTGTTCGGGCCTCTCCATCTTCAGCGCCACTGGCCCAGGTCAGCACGGAAAACAGCAGTTGCAGCTCGGCGGCCAGGGCGCCATAGCGGCGGAAGCGGGTGCGGCGGTTCTTGCCGGATTGCTCGCCCAGTTGCTGGTGGGCCAGTCCCACCAGCGCCCATTCGAAAAAGGTGTAGCGGTTATCGACCTCGATCAGTGCCGTCAGGTGCGCAAGGATGCGGGCACGGTTATCGGCGGGCAACGGTTTGAGGACGGGCAAGGCCAGATCAATGAGCGGCAGACGCAGGCGCGAGCCCAGAGCCCTGATTGTCTCGCTTAATGTCACCAGGGCCTGGCGTTCGCCGCTGACGTTCAGTGCATCCAGCAGTGATTCGGTGTCGCTGGTCGAGGTGCTGAGGATCAAGGCGTAGAGCACGCTTTCTGCCGATTGGGGCGAGCGTATCTGGCGCCGAAGATCCTCGGGAATGGCCTCCAGCAGGCTGCGGGCATAGCCCATATCCGGTTCGCTGACGGTGCCTACCCTTTGTGAGGGAGGAAGAGACGTAGAGTGTGCCGGAGCAGCGGCGGGCGGCGGGCTGGAGTCCTCTATTGGACTACTGCCACCGGCGAAGGCAGAAGCCCCCTGTGGAGCGACAGGGCCAGCCGCTGCTGGGCTTTGTGGGCCATGAGTGCTCGTGTCCCGGGCACGGCTGCGGGCGCGGGCCACCCAGTCGCTACCTATGGCGGACAGGCGCTCATCCAGCGGTGGGTGGGTGCCCAGCAGGTTGCGCAGGCGAAAGTGAAGGGTTTCCCCGAAGCACATGTGGCTCATGTCTTCCGCGTGGGGCGTGGCCAGGTGGGAGCCGTCGCCGTTGCGTATTTTGATTAGCGCGCCGCCGAGCCCGGCCGGGTTGCGGGTGAACTGCACGGCAGAGGCGTCGGCCAGCAGTTCCCGTTGCCGGGAAATGGCGGCCTTGATAAGACGACCGAAGAACAGGCCCACATAGCCGATCACCATCAGGGCCAGGCCGGCAAACATCAGCCCGCCACCGCCCTTGCGGTTGGATGATGAACGGCTGGAAGAATGGCTGAAGGAGGAGCGGCGTTGCCCGCGAATCAGGTACTCACCTACCTTGCCCAGCGCGAGAATGCCCGCCAATACCGCCAGCAAGCGCAGATTAAGGCGCATGTCGGCGTTGAATATATGGCTGAATTCGTGGGCGATGACGCCCTGCAATTCATCCCGATTCAGTTCATTGAGCGTGCCCTGGGTGACCACCAGTACGGTTTCCGAGGGTCGAAACCCGGCCACGAAGGCGTTAATGGCGGTTTCCTTGTCCAGCACATAGAGCTGGGGAGCAGGAATGCCCGAGGCGATGCTCATTTCCTCGACCACATTGATCAGCTGCTTTTCACCAGTAGCAGTGCTGTCCATGGTGATATGGCGCGCGCCGAGCATCTCGGCCAGCCCCTGGCCACCGTTGCGCAGTTGCCAGAGTTTTAGCAGGCAGCCAAACAACATCACGGCGAGCGTGAGGCCGGTAATCCAGTGGATGAAAGGGTGGGTAAACCACTGGCTTGGCGACACGGTCTGAAAATCGCCCCAGAAGAGCGCCAGCAACACCGCCAGATTCACGCACACCACAATGGCGATGACCGCGAGGATGAAATACAGAACCAGAAGCCCGGTTTTGCGCCGGGCCCGTTCCTGGTGTTGGAAAAAATCCATGGTAAGGCCGGGTTAGAAGCTGACGTTCACGGCCTTGCGTGCCTGCTCACTTTCGATTTGCAGCAACTTGGCTTCGCTAAAGCTGCCGAATAACCCACCAATGAAGTTCTGCGGGAATTGTTCGCGGTAGGTGTTGTAGTTCATCACGGCGTCATTGAATGCCTGGCGGGCAAAACCGATGCGATTTTCGGTGCTGCTCAGCTCTTCCATCAGCTGGGCCATGGTGTCGTTGGCTTTCAGGTCCGGGTAGTTTTCACTCAGCGCAAAGAAGTTGGCCAGTGAGCCGGACAACAGGGATTCCGCCTTGCCAAGTTGCGTCACGGCGCTGGCGTCGTCCGGGTGGGCGGCGGCGGCCTGTTTGGCGCTAACCGCCTGGTTGCGGGCCTCGATGACCTGGGTAAGCGTCTCTTTCTCGTGGCTCATATAGCCTTTGGCAGTTTCCACCAGGTTGGGGATCAGGTCGTGGCGGCGCT
>NZ_LWFX01001020.1:0-2674 GCF_001635175.1 Alcanivorax sp. HI0083
GCCTCCGCTGGCGATGATGGATGCGCTTGATTATCGCATTCGTCTGGCCTGGTACCGCCTGCGCAAGAACCGTGCGCAGCAGCGTGCCCGGGTGATCCAGCGTCTGCAGAGACCTCTGGCCTGACCCTTTTTGCCGGGCTGTCAGGGTTTGACAGTCCGGCCATAACAAAAAAGGCGCCTGAAAAGGCGCCTTTTTTGTTTGTGACACGGAAGCCGTGACGGGAATTACATGTTCGGGTAATTCGGGCCGCCGGTGCCTTCCGGGGCCACCCAGTTGATGTTCTGGGTGGGGTCCTTGATGTCACAGGTTTTGCAGTGGACACAGTTCTGGGCGTTGATCTGGAAACGCTTGTCGCCCGTATTCTCGTCTTCCACCACTTCGTACACGCCTGCGGGGCAGTAACGCTGGGCCGGCTCGTCCCACTTGGGCAGGTTAACCTCAAGCGGCACGCTGGGATCTTTCAGCGTCAGGTGACACGGCTGATCTTCTTCGTGGTTGGTGTTGGACAGGAATACGCTGTCCAGCTTGGCGAAGGTGATCTTGCCGTCCGGCTTCGGGTAGTCGATCTTCTTGCTCTGGTCAGCCGGCTTCAGGGTAGCGTGATCCGGGGTGGTATCGCGCATGGTGAAGGGCAGCTTGCCATTGAACAGGTTGATGTCCACAAAGGCGAAAGCGGAGCCGACCAGGTTGCCGAACTTGTGCTGGGCCGGGCCGAAGTTGCGCTGCGCGTGCAGTTCTTCGTAAACCCAGCTCTTGTCGAAGGCATCCTTGTACTCGGTCAACTCGTCGCTGCCACGACCGCCCTTGAGAGCTTCCGCCAGAACTTCGGCGGCAATCATGCCGGACTTCATGGCCGTGTGAGTGCCCTTGATCTTGGCAAAGTTCAGCGTGCCAGCATTACAGCCCACCAGCAGGCCGCCGGGGAAGGTCATCTTGGGCAGGGACTGCAGGCCACCCTTGGAGATGGCGCGGGCGCCATAGGAGACACGCTTGCCGCCTTCCAGATGCTTTTTAATTTCCGGGTTGGTCTTCCAGCGCTGCATCTCGTCGAACGGTGAGACGTGCGGGTTGGAGTAGGCCAGATCGGTGATCAGGCCCAGGGCCACCTGGTTGTTTTCGATGTGGTACAGGAAAGCACCACCCGGGGAGCCGGATTCAGTCAGCGGCCAGCCAGCGGTGTGAACGACCAGCCCTTCCTGGTGCTTGGCCGGGTCAATGTCCCACAACTCTTTGATGCCGATGCCGTAATGTTGCGGATCGGTGCCTTCGCGCAGGTTGAATTTTTCCTGCAGCTGCTTGCCCAGATGACCACGGCAGCCTTCAGAGAAGATGGTGTACTTGGCGTGAAGCTCCATGCCCGGGGTGTAGCTGGGCTTGTGCTCGCCGTCATGGCCGATGCCGGAATCGCCGGTGGCGATGCCTTTTACAGAGCCGTCTTCGTTGTACAGCACTTCGCTGGCGGCGAAGCCGGGGAAGACTTCGATGCCCAGGCCTTCGGCCTGCTCGCCGAGCCAGCGGCACAGGTTACCCAGGGAAATAATGTAGTTCCCTTCGTTGTGCATGGTCTTGGGAACGAACAGGTTGGGCACTTTCTGTGCCTTTTCCGGGCCGGTGAGGAAGAAGATCTCGTCGCCGGTTACCTTGGTGTTCACCGGGGCGCCCAGTTCCTGCCAGTTGGGGAACAGTTCATTCAGGGCGCGCGGCTCAAGTACCGCACCGGAAAGGATATGGGCGCCCACTTCGGAGCCTTTCTCTACCACAACAACACTGATTTCCTGACCAGTTTCCTGGGCGATCTGGCCCAGACGGCAGGCAGTTGCCAGACCGGAAGGACCGGCGCCGACGATGACTACGTCGACTTCCATAGATTCGCGTTCCACAGCCTGTCTCCTCGCTATCAATTGCGTGTTTGGCCCGGAAGCCACTGAGAAAGGCGTTCTGACATTTGCAGTAACAGAAAACCTTTCTCAATGGCCGACCGAGACCAGCCTTGGGGGTGGCGCGGAGTATATAGAGATAGAAGAAACCACACCACTACTGGGGTTGGCCCTGCGGACGCGAACTTGTGTCAACATTTGAACCGGCGCAGGGCACTTTCAAACAAGTGTTTGGATTATCTCTTGCTAGATGGTTGATTTACAAGAAAATCGCCGACCGACAGGTCACAAAAAGTGGACACTTTGTGTGGTCTATTTGCAGCAAAATCATCTGCTTACAGATTTTCGGCCTATTGACCTGCTGTGGGCGAGCGTTCAAGATAGCGGCTCTTTCGCGGGGGTGGACCCGGCAACGGCGTCATGTCGCCTCCTTCTACAAGTCACCCAATGGAACATTCCGAGGATCCTATGAAGGTTCTTGTACCTATCAAGCGGGTCGTTGACTACAACGTCAAGGTTCGCGTGAAGGCTGACAACACTGGTGTTGATCTCGCCAATGTTAAAATGGCCATGAATCCCTTTTGTGAAATCGCTGTAGAAGAAGCGGTGCGTCTGAAAGAAAAGGGCGTGGTTACCGAAATCGTTGCCGTTTCCATCGGTCCCAAGACCGCTCAGGAACAGCTGCGTACGGCTATGGCTCTGGGCGCTGACCGCTCCATCCTGGTCGAAACTGACGAAGACGTTCAGCCGCTGGGCATTGCCAAGGCGCTGAAAGCCATCGTTGATGAAGAAAAGC
>NZ_LWFX01001021.1:0-6620 GCF_001635175.1 Alcanivorax sp. HI0083
CAGGTAATTGAACCCGCCAACGGTGAGCAGATCGATCTGGCCCAGCAAGCCTTCACCGAAAAAGGCACCCTGGTGCATTCCGGTGAATTCGATGGGTTGTCCTCTGCCGACGCCTTCAACGCCATCGCCAACTGGCTGAGCGAACGTTCTCTGGGCGAAAAGAAAGTGAACTACCGGCTGCGCGACTGGGGTGTCTCCCGTCAGCGTTACTGGGGCGCACCCATCCCCATGGTGGAAACCGAAGACGGAGAACTGCACCCGACCCCGGCAGATCAGCTGCCCGTGGTGCTGCCCACCGATGTGGAAATGGACGGCGTCAACAGCCCCATCAAGGCCGACCCGGAGTGGGCCAAGACCACCTTCAACGGTCAGCCCGCCCTGCGTGAAACCGACACCTTCGACACCTTCATGGAGTCCAGCTGGTATTACGCACGCTACTGCTCACCGCAGAGCGACACCGCCATGCTGGACCCGGCCGCCACCAATTACTGGCTGCCCGTGGACCAGTACATCGGCGGCATCGAGCACGCCATCCTGCACCTGCTCTACTCGCGCTTCTTCCACAAGTTGCTACGCGATACCGGGCTGGTGAATTGCGACGAGCCCTTCAAGCAACTGCTGTGTCAGGGCATGGTGCTCAAAGACGGCGCCAAGATGTCCAAGTCCAAGGGCAACACCGTGGACCCGCAGCAAATGATCGAAGAATACGGCGCCGACACCGTGCGCCTGTTCATGATGTTTGCCGCGCCGCCGGAGCAATCTCTGGAATGGAACGACGCTGGCGTGGAAGGCGCCTTCCGCTTTATCAAGCGCCTGTGGCGCCTGGTGGCCGAACATGTGGAAGCCGGTAATGCCGGCACACTGGACCTGAACGTACTGGACGACGCAGGCAAGGCCTTGCGCCGCAAGACCCACGAAACCATCCAGAAAGTCAGCGACGACTATGGTCGCCGCAGCACCTTCAACACGGCCATTGCCGCGGTGATGGAATTGATCAATGAAGTCAGCAAGTTTGACGCTAACAGTGACAACCGCGCCGCGGTAAAACACGAAGCCCTGGAAGCGGCCGTGCTGTTGCTGGCCCCCATCATCCCCCATGCGGGCCACAGCCTGTGGCAGGCCCTGGGTCATGAAGAGGCAGTGATTGATGCCCGCTGGCCCACCGTGGACGAAAGCGCGCTGGTGAAAGACAGCATCGAACTGGTGGTACAGGTGAATGGCAAGGTCCGCGCCAAGCTGCATGTGCCCGCCAACGCCGACAAGGAATCAGTGGAAGCCCTGGCGATGGACGAGCCCAATGTGCAGAAATTCACCGAAGGTAAAACAGTGCGCAAAGTGATCGTGGTGCCGGGTAAACTGGTTAACATCGTCGCCAACTGAGCGCACTGCAATGCAGCGGATACCGTAGGGCGGAAATGGCCACAGGCCATCTCCGCCAGCCCGCCAGACAACCGAGAGAGCACGCGTACCATGAGGGTTACCGTTAACGCCATTACCACCCTGCTTCTCACCTTGCTGATCACGGCCTGCGGCTGGCAGCTACGCGGCGCCACCAGCGTGCCCACCATGGAAAGCCTGACCCTTGTTGGCGCCAGCACGGAGCTGAACTACAGCCTGGAAGACGAACTGGAAAATCAGGGCGTACTGGTGCACAAAGAATCCCCCTACGAATTGATCATTGATGATGAAGAGTGGATGCGCCGCACCTCTGCGGTGGATGATCAGGGCCGCCAGGCGGAAATCGAATTGCGCTACACCCTCTACTGGCACTTGCGCGATGTAAAAACCGGCGCTCTGCTGACCACCCCCAAACGCATGATGGCCCTGCGCAGCCTGCCCTGGTACCCGGAAAATGCCACCGCCTCTTCCGACGAAGAGCAACTGGTCCGTGAAGATCTGTATGAAGACATGACTTTCCGGCTGATCAACCAGATCGCCGTGGCGTCCAAGGGGTGGGAGACCTACTGATGCGCCTGCGTCCTGAGCAGCTTGGCAAGCATCTGTCCGCGACAATGCTGCCCGTCTATCTGGTGGCCGGCGATGAGCCGCTGCAACAGGGAGAACTGCTTGACGACCTGCGCCGGGCAGCCCGCGACCAGGGTTTTGACGAACGCCAGCGTTTTTCCAGTGATACCGGTATCGACTGGAACGCCCTGCTCAACGAATCGCAAAGCATGAGCCTGTTCGGCGGCCGCCGCATTCTTGAACTGGTACTCAACGATAAACGCCCGGACAAGACCGGCAGCCAGATTCTTCGCGATGTGCTCGCCGGCCTGAAAGGCGGAGCCAGTAGTGACACCCTGTTATTGATCCGCTGCTCACGGCTGGACCGCCGCAAGGACTGGAATAGTGCCTGGGTCAAAGCCGTGGATGAAATGGGTGCCGTGATCGAAGTCTGGCCAGTTGAAGGGAAAGGCTTGCGCAACTGGCTGCAGGAACGCCTCACCAGCCGTGGCCTGCGCGCCAACGAAGATGCCCTGGCCCTGCTGATTGAGCGCAGTGAAGGGAACCTGCTGGCCGCCGCCCAGGAAGTGGACAAGCTGGCTTTACTGGTAGAAGACGGCCAGGTCGGCCCGGAAGACGTTCAGCAAGCGGTGGGCGACTCCAGTCGCTACTCGCCCTTCGACCTCACCGAGGCCACCGCGCAGGGTGACAGCCAGCGCGTCATGCACATTATCCAGACCCTGCGCGCCGAAGGCGTGGAGCCCCCGGTGCTGCTGTGGGCCCTGAGCCGCGACATCCGCCTGCTCGACGGCATGCTCGGCGGCGGGCCGCCCCCGCGCTTGCCTCCACAGCGGGTACGCGCCATGCAAAACCAGGCCCAGCGCCTTAACCCGCAACAATTGCGCATCGCCCAGGCCAGCGCCATCCGTGCCGACCAGTGCGTCAAGGGAATGGCCAAGGGCGATCCCTGGAAACACATCACTTCCCTGGCCCTGCGCCTGGCTGGACACCCGCTACCTCGTAGCATGGAACGGTAAAAAAGACAGCTGCAAGCGACAAGCTTCAAGCAGCAACACGGAGAAGGCCCTGTGCCTCATGAAGCCCTACAGGACGCCGCGCTGCCAGGCTGGAGCCTATCTGCAGGCGCTCCTCTTGAGGGACGAACAGAGCGTAGCGAGGCAAGAAAGGCCAAAATCTATCCGCCGTTCTTTCTGAAACCTGTCGAGTTCTGAGATTCCTGATCGCCCTACGGGCGATTTCCGCGCAAGCGCGGTTCGCACCTCAAGAGGTACTCCTACAGCGGCTTCGTAGAAATGCCGAGGTCTTGGGAACTTTCTAACCTTTCTCTACCCAACGATCGTAGCTCGTAGGATTGGCACAATATGCCACCCACCAATGGCAACATTCTGCTAGCCTGTTCGTCTTCTTTTTTGTCAGGCCAGAACAACAATGAGCGAACCACGCGATACTTCCTCCATCAGTTTTACTGCCCTGTACACCGGCCATGTCTGGACCCGTGACGGCATTTCCGCCCCGTTTTTCCACACTCGCGGTGGAGCCTTCCTGTATGGGGCGCTGGCACCCTTCGAGTTTATCGGGCGGCGTATTGTCGGCGGCAACATCCGCACCTTTCTGCTGCAGCGGCACCACTTGATTGATCACCGCCTACACCAGCTTATCGAAGCAGGCGTGACTCAAGTCGTCGAGATTGCCTGCGGCCTGTCGCNACGGGGACATCGTTTCTGCCAGCAGTATCCGCAGCTGACTTATCTGGAAACCGACCTTCCCGATATGGCGCATCGCAAGAAACAGTTGCTGCAGGAACATGATGTGCTCAGTGAACGTCACCGGGTGTTGCCTATCAATATTTTCGCCGAAGACGGCGAACTGGGCCTGGCACATGTGCTCGATCAGTTGGACCACAGCAAACCCGTGGTGGTGATTACCGAAGGGCTGGTGAATTACTTCCCGCTGGACGTCATTTCAGAATTCTGGAAAAAACTGGCCGTCGCCCTGCAAGCCTTTCCTCAGGGCACATACCTCACCGACAACTACCCCCTCTATCGCGGCATGCCCTTCTACCGCACCCTGAAAGTGCTCGGCAACATGCTGGGCGCGGTGTCGCGCAGCCAGGTCGGCTTCCACTTTCACGCCGACGACGAAGCCATCGGCCACTTTAAAACACTGGGTTTCGACGACCTGAAAATTCACAACCCGGCCAACTATTACGACCAACTCCCCATTCCTCAAACCCGGGGCAATCCCATGGTGCGAATTCTGGAAGGCGTGGTATCGGCTTGAGATGCACCGCTCTCTCCATAAAAAAAACCGGCATTAAATGCCGGTTTTTTTTATGGAGGCAGAAAAGAAAACGTTTTCAGACTACCCGTAGATTCGCCGCACTTTTTCATCCTGGTCACGACGCAAAAAATATTCACCCTGCTTCAGTAACTGGGTAAACCGCTCCGCAGCCTGAATATTGCCGTGCTTGAACAAACAGCGCAGATAACCCGCACCGTCATAATCGAACACCAGCAACTCCAGCTTCAGCTCCGGGCTCTCCATATACAAGGTGCAGTCGCGCGCGTGATCTGCCAGGGAAAAACCCGGTTCATCCAGTTTCAACAGACAACCGAAGAAATTGATATCCACGACAGTGACTGGCTTGTTGAAACGAAACCGGTCTCCCACCCGGGATTCGCTGGTGACATGCCCATGGTTATTACACGGCACCAGGCGCTCAGCTCGACGGCGCTCGATCTGGCTGTATTCCCCTTTGCTGAAGCGGCGAATGCCCTCCACGTTTTCCAGGGTTTCTCCGCGCAGGAAGGTCGAAAACAGGTCGAGGGACACTTCACGCTTTTCCAGCTGCGGCAGGTGGTCGGCCCCCTTGATCAAGGTAAATTGGGCATTGGGACAATTTTCCGCAAAGGAGGCGTTTTCCCATGGCAACGTAAAACTGTCGAACTCACCGGTGGTAACCAGGGTGTCGCATTCCGGGTAACCAAGCAGCCCTTCCACAGACAACAAACGCCGACCGTTAATCTTGTAACGCTCGCACTCGTTATCCGACAAACGCTTCATCTGGCGGTAGAACAGCTTGCGGGCCGTGGGGCTGATGCCAGTGTCGTCCATGCGGTCGTAGTTGACCAGATACAGCACCACTGCCTGGCTGAACTCATCCATGCGCCCCTGCTCCAGCACCCGCACGGATTCTTCCACCAGCATGCGCCAGCTCTTGCGCGGGCGCGTCACGATCCCCGCCACAATCAGCTTGTCGGTGGCTTGCGGGTATTTGTAGGCAAAGGTGCTGGCAATCGCCGAGCCCAGCGACAATCCCATCAGATGGACCTTTCTCAGGCCGGATTGCAAGCTGAACTCATAGAGCAGATCGGCCAGGTCTTCCATGCTCAAATCCGGGGCGATCTGGGTGTTGTTACCCAGCGACGGCAAGTCCACCAAGATAACGGGGAAGTCCTCGTAGATGCGTTCTACGCAATACTTGTAGGAGGTGAAGTTCTGGAAAGCCCCGCCTACCACCAACAATGGCGGCTTGTGTGCGTTGGCAGGACTGGAGAATGCCAGGTAATCGATGCGCCACTTGCCGACCCACAGTTGAATCGCATCGGCCTTGATCCCGGAACGGGTGTACTCCTGATACTGAAAGCCCATAGTAATTGGCTCCATTTGGCCCACATTGTTCTTGTTTTATGTAGCGTCCGCACCCGGCGCCGATCTCTCTTTTTACCTATGACAGTATTGTTCCTGTCATTAACTGCACCACACAAAATGGCACAAACGTACCAATGAAATCAGCCATTTAACGGCATCTGTGTAGCAAAGGATTTCAATTCTTCACCATTTGTGAGCAAGCGTAAAGCACCAGTTGTCGCTATAATGCCGCCTTTGGCGGGCGCGAAAATCAGTCTCGGCTGGCCGCTGATCCAACCTATGGGGCCAGCGGCCCACTGAACACCGGATTTCCCCTACCTGCCGAGCGGTGTTATGCCGCACAATGGCGAGGTAACGCTTCACCGCTCGCAAGACACCAACAGATCGAACGCAGAGAACTGACCGCAGACAATTATGGATATCCAGCAATACATGCAACGCCTGGGCGAGCAGGCCCGTCAGGCCTCCCGGGCCATGGCTCGCGCCAGCTCCGGCGACAAAGACAAGGCGCTAGCCGCCATCGCCAACGCCCTGCGCGACCACCGCGACGCCATTTTGCGCGCCAACGAAAAAGACCTGGACGCCGGCCGCAGCAACGGCCTGGACGCCGCCCTGCTGGACCGCCTGGCTCTGACAGCAGACCGTTTCGACGGCATGGTGGAAGGTCTGGAACAAATTATCGGCCTGGCTGACCCGATCGGTGTGATCACCGACCTGGCCTACCGCCCGTCAGGTATTCAAGTCGGCAAAATGCGTGTACCGCTGGGAGTCATCGGCATCATTTACGAGTCTCGCCCGAATGTGACCATCGATGCCGCCGCCCTGTGCCTGAAATCCGGCAATGCAGCCATCCTGCGGGGCGGCTCCGAAGCCATCAATGCCAACCAGGCCATCGCTGAATGCATCCGCGAAGGCCTGCGCGCCACCGGCCTGCCGGAAGCCGCCGTCCAGGTGGTAGAGACCACCGACCGCGCCGCCGTTGGCGAGCTGATCACCCACCCCGA
>NZ_LWFX01001022.1:0-3853 GCF_001635175.1 Alcanivorax sp. HI0083
GCTATTTCCTGTCGAGCTGTGCCCGTGTACCGGCGGTTTCTTACCACCCCTTTGGGTGAGCTCCGCGCTGGCGCTTGGTTCGTCCCCTGGAAGGGAACTCCTACACAGCGGTGCTATTTCCTGTCGAGCTGTGCCCGTGTACCGGCGGTTTCTTATCACCCCTTTGGGTGATTTCCGCGCTGGCGCTTGGTTCGTCCCCTGGAAGGGAACTCCTACAGTGCCCCCTAGAAGGGGGCACGATTCGCACCTCAAGAGGTGCTCCTACATAACTATCTACAGTTTTTCTGCCCAGGCTTTTGTGGCTTCGCGCATGGGCGGGTAGATTCTTTCGAAGGCATCCCGGCCGCGTTTGTAGGGGTCGGGGATGTCGTGGCCGCCATTCCAGTGAGTTAGCAGGAATGTCTTGCCGCTGGCTTCCGGGAAGGCTCTGCCCAGGCGTTCTTTCTGGCGGCTTTCCATGACCAGAATCAAATCGCTGTCGCGGCATAATTCACTGTCCAATTTGCGAGCCACATGCGTGCCACAGTCCAGGCCGTTTTCTTCCGCTACGGCGCGAGCAGTGGCTTCCATGTCCTGACCCACCAGCCCGACCAGACCAGCAGAAGACACGGCTTTTTCCGGCTTCAGCTCCCGCAGCATGGCGGCGACGGTGGGGCTGCGACAGATGTTGCCGTCGCAGACCACCAGAATGCGATTAAACATTACTCGTCCAGATCCCTTATCCGATCTCCCGCCAGTGCCCCGTAGTAGATGGTCTGGAAGGTCGGCAGAATATTCTTGATTACGCGGTTCCAGCGAGCCAGTGGCGCGGCGGTGACATAGACAATGTCGCGGCTTTGCAGGTCGAAACCATCCGCCAGAATCAGGGCTGTGGCGTCCTTGGCATTGAGCTGGTACAGGTCGATCAGGTGGTCACTGCCCTGGGGCGCGCGGCGCAGCACAAAGATACCGCGCGCATCTGCGGTGTCCTGGGTGTAGCCACCGGAAGATGACAGAGCTTCTGCCAGAGTCAGGCCATTACGGGTCATGGGCACAGGCTGGTTCTCACCCACTTCGCCCAGCACAAAGACTTTATTATCATCGTTGCGGGCCACGTGGATTACATCACCGGGGCGCAGCAAGACATTGTAGGCCGGGTTGCCTTCCTGGTAGACCGCCTTCAGCGACAGGGTATGTTCCTGCCCGTTACGGGTAAGAGTGACATCGTTCCAATCAGCCATTTCGGTCAACCCACCGGACGAATTCACCGCATCCAGCAGTCGCAGGGGCACATTGGTCACCGGGTAGGCGCCGGGTTGTTTGACCGCACCAGACACATAGACGCGCTGGCTGCGGAAAGCCGCAATGGTCACATCCACTTGCGGGTCTTCGATGTATTCGGCAATACGCTGGGCGATCAGGTCACGGATTTCGGTGACACGCAGGCCGACCACTTTGATCTTGCCGACGTAGGGATAAAAAATGGTGCCATCGTTATGTACCCAGTTACCGGATTCGGACGGGCTACGCATGGAACCCGCCGGAATGGTCAGCTCCGGGTGATCCCACACTGTTATTTGCAGTACATCACCGAGCCCGACCACGTAATCGTAATCTTCCGGTTCTTCGAGCAGGACCGGGGCCGGCTTGGCTTTGTCCTGGGGCTCGGCTTTCAGCACATTAGTGGTAATGGTATGCACCTGCACCACATCCGGCAGGGGCTCGGCTTCTTCCGCACTTTCGTCTTCATCGAGAAACCAGCCCGGCGAGGTGGAAATATGAGACCCCGGCACCACCGTACAGCCCGCCAACGACACTAAAAGGCCAGCAGCCAGAAACTTCCCAAATGGATTCATAGATACCTGCATAAACTCTGTTACCAATTTACGTGTCGGGTCCACTGAAGGCCGGCGGTGAACCGCTCACGCTCTTCATAGGTCACTACGGGTTCATCCGTAGCAGAAAGCAGCCAGTTCAGGCGACCGCCCAATAAGGGGTGACCGATACGCAATTCGGCCAAAACAATATCCTGTTCCTCTGCGGCCTGAAGAATCTCGTCTCCGTCCACATGCAGCACTGCCCGGGTGCCGCCTTCTTCATTCAAGGTCGCCTGGGAGAGACTGAGGGCCACCGTCACATCGTTACGGAAAAACTGCTGCAGGCCGAGGGTGATGGCCTGGGCATCCCCTTCCCAGGTACTGGCTAGGTTGCGGCCATGGTAACGGAAACCCGTTTGATAGGTACTGTGTTCGTACATGACATTGTGGCGCCGATCACTAAACCAGCTACCCGCCACGGTATCGGTCGCTTCCACAAAGAAACGTTGAGAGCCGCTACCCCAGCCGGTGACCACATCGACGCCAGCCAAAGACGATAGTTTCGAGGGCAAGCCCCCGGCTTCGTCCTCACCCATGAACTGGCCATAGATGCCCAACGGCACATCACCGGGATTCAAGGACAAGCGGAAGTCCACGCCACCAATTTGATTAGCGGGATCATCTGTCTCATCAGGGTTATCTGGTGATGCATTGTCCTTCCCGATCAATGCATTCCAAAGTGCCCGACCTCCCTGCGGGCGCCCTTCACCGCCCCATTGCGCCAGACGCGACAGGCCAATTTGCAGGGAATCCAGCGGCTTGAAAACAAAGCGGGCGCCCAGCAGACGAGCATCGGGCACCGCGCGATCCTGCTCCAGCTGCCCGGCAATCAGTTGCAAATCCCAGGGGCCGATCCAGCTGAGCCAGGGGCTTTCCGGTGCCAGCGGCATTTGCCGGGAAAGCCATAGCCCGGGCACCGGGCGGGCATTATTGGACAGGGCCAAAGAGCTTTGCCAGCCCGGACCCCACCAGCGATCGACAGCACCGACGCCCAGCTGCCAGTTGCCAATAATGCCGGCCAGGTAGGTGTCGTCCAGGCGCACATATTGGTTGTCGCGCTCGCCGTCCACATAGCCAATGGCCAGTTGCCCGGCCCAGCGGTCGCCCATGCCGTAAAGTGCCACCTGGCTGGTAACTTCGTCTTCTACCTGGGTATCAAAGCTGGTGTAGAGCGGCTCCTGGTTGGCGCCGCCCAGCTCAATGGAAACACCGCGGGTGCTTTTCTGTGCTTTCTGGAGGGCTTTTTCCAGAAACGCGGCGTGCTGGTTTTCACAGCGTTTGGCGTCGGCTTCCGGGAGGCTATGGCGGGCAAGGCGGTAGCTTTTCATCAGCGCGGCCCAGCTGATGGGCCAACTGAGGGTAACGCCATCCAGGCAACCCTGGGACTGCAGCGCCTCGATGTGATGGCGTGCGGACAGGTCCCCGGCGGGCACCCAAGGCGAAGCGGCCTGGGCGCTGGTGGCACACAGAAAGGCCAGCCCCCCGAGACTCCAACGGGTTAACTGTGAAGAAAACTGCACTAAGGACATCCTATCCAGCTGTTCTGACATCGAGGGGCGGATTATGCGTACTTTTTTTTGTCATCCATATGACAAGCTGCGGCATTTTACAGTTTGTTTACTGCAATGCGAATGGTTTGCAGCACTTACCCTACGTAATTCATACGTATTGGTGACGCAGGTCTTTTAATACTTGGGGTTAGGATGATAACGCCAGAAGATTTTTGTCTAACAATTCAGGAGTAAGGTGGGTTTTAGTATAGGTTTTGTAGGTCGGCTTAGCCTAAAGGCGTAAGCCGACATTTGCCGTTTACCTCCATAGCGACGCCAGATGTCGGGTTACGGCTTCGCCTAACACGACCTACGCGCTACGCCTAAGCCGACATTGAACCCGGGGATCAAATAGTCTCCGTAGGTCAGATTAGCCTAAAGGCGTCATCCGACATTGGGCCGTTGAAACTGTGCGAGCCCGAACGGGAACCTCTAAGCACCGTGAGG
>NZ_LWFX01001023.1:0-9252 GCF_001635175.1 Alcanivorax sp. HI0083
GCAGGAGTGGCTTGAAAGCAACCCGCAGGCGTCGTTGTCACTGGAGCAGCTCGCCTCCCGGTTCGGGTTCAGCGAGCGGAACCTGAAGCGACGCTTTACCCTTGCTACCGGACTTGCGCCTCACCTGTACCTTCAGAAAGTCAGAATAGATCGTGCCAAGAAGCTGTTGATCAGTGGGGCACTGTCTGTGCAGCAGATTGCCCACCAGGTGGGATACGAGAATGTCAGCTATTTTATTCGGTTGTTTCAGCGCGAAGCGGGCGACACTCCTGCCCAGTGGCGCAAGACTAACGGCGCATACTGAGCTGGCGGTAAAGATTATCCATTACCCGGGCTGCAAGGCGTTTGGCCCGGTCGGTGTTGGGCCCGGCAAAACGTCCGTCAAGATTGGCCATAAAATGGCCGAGCCAGCGCTCATGATGCACACCGGTGAGCGGAATCTTGTCATCCAGCGCCCGATGCTTTTCCATCATATGGCGCTGATAGTCCTGCTCGCCCAACAGCATTTTGTACCAATACTGGCAGATGATCGGCAGGTGCTGTTGCAGATCAATCCCCGCCACCTGCAGAAACACCGGCGCCATCACCGGATCCTTCAGCAGGCGCTGATAAAACCCGTGCACCATGGCGTCAATATTTTCCCGGCAATCCAGATCAGGCAGGTCACTATCCCTGGCGAGTGATTCACCCGGGCGAAAAATCCCAACCGCCGTCATTCCACTCTCCGCGTGCTTGCGTGAAGCGTGTTGCCTGTAGCGTCTCTCGTTACCACTCAATACGCCCGATGAGGATGTCCTTGAACATGACAAAGTCACCGGCAAGGCTGTACCAAGGGTGCTTGAAAGTAGCCGGGCGGTTTTTTTCAAAAACATAATGCCCCACCCAGGCGAAGCCATAGCCCACCACCGGTAACAGCAGCAGCCCCCAAAGGTTGCCGGTCATGAACACGCCGGCCAGAACGCCGAACAGACCCAGGGTGCCGAAGAAGTGCAGCCGGCGACAGGTGGGGTTGCCATGCTCCTGGAGGTAATAGGGGTAAAACTCCGCGAAGCTCTGGAAATCAGATTGCTTGATGGTCTCCATGGGACCTCCTGTTAGGTGCTCTTGTTCTGATTGTTGATGATGTCATAGCTGTGGGCTGCCATCATTGTAGGCAGCGGCTGATGGGTAAACATTACGTCCCATTGTAACCCAGTCGCTACGTTTCAACGGGCCATTTTATTGTGATTTGACGCCAATCGGATGGCACAGGCAGCCATTGCAGTCCCCCCTTGATCATGGACAATGGCGTGCTTTCACAATAAATACGGTGTCGACCTTTATTATCGGCGCCCTGCACTCCCCATTTTTTTGCGAGACATTTATGGCTCTTCGCCCGCGTGTACGCCGCCTGATCAGCAAGCACGGCAACCCTATTCCCCGCAGCCTCGACGAGCTGATTCAGCACGGCGATGAAGCCCCGCTGGACAAGACCGGCATGGGTTCTGAACAAGTTGAATCCATTTGGCGGGCCACACGCAAGCTCTATCGCAGCGGCATGAGCCCGGCGATCAGCCTGTGCCTGCGCCGCCACGGCGAGATCATGCTGAACCGCAGCATCGGCTATGCCGACCCGGCAACCCAGCGCATCATGACGCCGGACACCCCAGTGTGCCTGTTCTCCGCCTCCAAGGTGGTCAGCGCCATGCTGGTACATCATCTGGTGGAACAGGGTCAGCTTGATCTGGACGACCCGGTGACCCGCTACCTGCCCGCTTACGGACAAAACGGCAAGGGCCGCACTACCCTGCGCCACCTGCTTACCCATCAGGCCGGGATTCCCCGCCCCCAGGAACCGGTAGAAGCCGACATTCTCTATCGGCCCCAGGAAATTATCGACATCCTCTGCGCCGCCAAGCCCAGCGGATTCAATACCCAGGCCTACCACGCGATAACCGCCGGCTTCATTCTTGGCGCCGTGGTGGAAGCCATAACCGGGGAATCCCTGAACGCCACCCTCGACCGGGTCATTCGCCAGCCCATGGGGATGAAGTATTTCACTTTTGGCCAGACCGGCGCAGAACGGGCCGTGGATGTGTCCACAGGGCTGCCCTTAAAACTGGTAGACCTGTTTCTCAGCTATGCAGTGGGCGGCAGTATCGATCAAGTGGTGGAAGTCACTAACGACGAGCGTTTCCAGCAAACTATCGTACCGGCAGGCAACCTGTATGCCACCGCAGAAGAAGCCAGCCGTTTTTTCCAGATGCTGCTTAACGGCGGCCGCCATGGCGACCAGCAGATCTTCCAGCCAGACACCGTGGCCCGCGCCCTGGAGCCAGCCTACCATCGCCCCCGCTTCGACCGGACGCTGATGCTGCCACTGAACTTCTCCAACGGCTTTATGCTCGGCAACCGGGGCATGGGCATGTTCGGCCCCGGCGCCCCAAAATCCTTTGGGCATTTGGGCTTTATCAGCATTTACTGCTGGGCGGATCCGCAGCGAGATCTGAGCGGCGCCCTGCTGACCACCGGCAAGGGCGTAATCGGCCCCCACCTGCCGGCCCTGTTTGGCTTACAGCACACCATTAATCGGCATACCAAGTTACGCTGAACACCTGATGCCTGATGCCTGATGCCTGATGCCTGATGCCTGATGCCTGATGCCTGATGCCAATAATGATCGCAGTACGGCAACAAGCATCAACTACCCCATCGTTGTTGGTTTTCCTTGCATCATGCGTCCGGCGTCAAGCACCTAGCGTGTTTTCCGGCACCGGCATGCCCCGCTGACACTGGGTGCAGGTCACCACCATATCCAGGTGCTGCCGGCGGCCCTCCTCACTCACCGCCCAGGGGCGGTTAATAAAGGGCGGCTGGTGACGAACGTGCTGGCGGTGGCCGCAAGACAGTAACATGACCCAATCCCCCACCTCATCCTGTTCAAACCCGTTGACCGTTACCTGAAAAGACATGCTTGCCTCCTCTGTCAGTCATTCCTGTTATACCAACATGTAGCCAAAAAAAATGCCCGCATCAGCGGGCATTTTTTAAAGATCAGCAACGCCAGATCAAGCCAATTGAAGGCGCTTGCGTTCCGCTGACAGGGCAATAAACAGGCTGACGCACATCAACAACAGCACGATGGTAAACGGCAACCCGGTTGTGACAGCCCCTGATTGCAGGGCCTTCAGGGCTTCCTTGCCACCGCCATACAGCAGCACACCCGCAATCAGGCCTTCCATAACCGCCCAGAAAATACGCTGGGGCACCGGTGCATCCACCTTGCCACCCGCCGTAATGGAGTCGATCACCAGAGAGCCGGAGTCCGACGAGGTCACGAAGAAGATCAGTACCAGTGCAATCGCCATAAAGGAAATGATGCCGGTCCACGGCAGATGCGCCAGCATCTGGAACATGGCCAGCGATGCATCACTCACCCCGTTGGCCAGTTCACCCACGCCGTTGATGGATTGCTCCAGCCCTGTGCCACCAAAAGTGCTCATCCAGATAATGGTAATCACCGTGGGCACCAGCAGTACCGCCACAATGAATTCACGCACGGTACGCCCCTTGGAAATGCGGGCAATGAACATCCCCACAAACGGCGACCAGGAAATCCACCAGGCCCAATAGAACACGGTCCAGCCATGCATCCACTCACTGTCTTCACGGCCAAACCAGGTACTCAGCGGAATGATATTACTGATGTAGTCCACCGCAGTGGTACCAAAGCCGGTGATGATTAGCATGGTAGGCCCGGCGATAATAACGAACAGCAGCAAAAAGACGGCCAGGCTCATATTGATGTTACTCAACACCTTCACGCCACCATCCAGACCACGCACCACCGAGAGCACCGCGACAGCGGTAACACCGACAATAATGCCAACCTGCACATTGATCGCATTGGGCGTATCAAACAGGAAATGCAGGCCGCCGGCAGCTTGCTGAGCGCCCAGACCCAGCGACGTCGCCAGACCGAAGATGGTAGCCAGCACCGCCAGAATATCTATGATGTGACCCGGCCAGCCCCAGCACCGTTCACCCAGCAGCGGGTAGAACGCAGAGCGGATCGTCAGGGGCATGCCCTTGTTATAGGTGAAGAAGGCCAACGACAACGCCACCACGGCGTAAATCGCCCAGGGGTGCAGCCCCCAGTGATACATGGTCGCCCCCATGGCCGTATGCCGCGCCGCTTCCGAGCCGGCTTCCACCGCCAGCGGCGTGCCGTACCACTGGCCATTCAGATAGGCCACCGGCTCGGCCACACTCCAGAACATGAGACCAATCCCCATGCCCGCCGCAAACAGCATGGCGAACCAGGAAAGCGTGGAGAATTCCGGTTTGGCGCTCTGTCCACCCAGGCGAATTTTACCCAGCGGCAGCACCGCCAACAGCAGGCAGAACAGTACAAAGAAATTGCCACTGACCATAAACAGCCAGTCGAAGTGTTCAATGGCCCAGCCCTTGGAGCCATTCAGCCAGGCGTTGGCCTGTTCCGGGAGGATCAGCGTGCCAATCACAAAGGTAAGAATCAGTACTGCACTGATAAAGAAGACAGGATTGTGCATGTCCATTCCCATGAACTGCACATTGTCCTGGCCGACGTCATAGTCGGTCTCGTAATTAATTTTCATTTAAGCTCCGTATTCCGTCTTGCTTTGAGGGGCAGTGTTTCTGCCTTTCAGCCAGTCGGTCCGGACGATGCGAGGAAACCGGGTTGGGTTCCTCTATAGCTTCACAGCCAGACATCACCTGAACGCGAAGCGACCCTTTTGGTCGCAGCCTTGATCAGATCGTCAATGATACGAATCCACTGCAATCCCTTGGACAAGGGAGCCGTACGGGGCCCCAGTAGCGTTTGGCGTCGCCAATAACGATGCTTTCATCAGTCTCTCCCTTCTTTGTCGTCTTTAAACAGACTAAATAGTGGTCGACCAATGTCAAATACCTCTCTGTGGCTATGCACCAGCACGCACAAAGCTCGGGTCATCAGAGAACAAGACATCAGTCAGGGGTTGGCCGGGGAAAATCCAGCCGGGGCATGGGCGCAGTCAGCCCAGAGAGGAGGTGTTACACGTAGGTGGTTTCAGTAATCTCGACACCGGGTCGTCGTTCCTTTCGCCACAAAAGAGCACGCATGGTAGCACATCGTGACGATGCCTGCCTTTGCCCCGCGCATCCCTGCAGGCACCAGCGGCAGAAATGCCCATAAAAAACGGAGCCGAGGGCTCCGTTTTTTATTACGCCTGAGGTAATCAGGACATGTTGGACAGGATCGCGCCTTTCACCGCATCCAGATCCGCATCGATGGTGACCATGCGGCTGTCCTGGCACTGGGCAATGGCGGTATCCGGGTCTTTCAGGCCGTTACCGGTCAGGGTGCAGACAATGGTAGAGCCTTCCGGAATCTTGCCGGCCTTGATGTCACGCATGGCGCCACCGATGGAGGCCGCAGAGGCGGGCTCACAGAAAATCCCTTCTTTCTCAGCCAACAATTTCTGCGCCGTCAGGATTTCATGATCGCTAAGCTGGTCGAACCAGCCTTTGGATTCTTCCTGCAGTTGCCACGCCTTGTCCCAGGACTGCGGGTTACCGATACGAATAGCCGTTGCCACGGTTTCCGGATCGCTCACTCGCTCGCCACGCATGAACGGCGCCGCGCCTTCAGCCTGGTAGCCCACCATTTTCGGGGCCGCGTTGACGATGCCAGACTTGTGGTATTCGCTGTAACCCATCCAGTGCGCGGTGATATTACCGGCATTGCCCACGGGCAGGCAGTGATAATCCGGGGCGCGGCCCAGCTCTTCAACGATTTCGAAGGCAGCAGACTTCTGCCCCTGCAAACGGTACGGGTTAACCGAGTTCACGATGGTCACTGGCGCCTTCTCGGCCACCTGTTTCACCAGTTCCATGCCCTGGTCGAAGTTGCCACGGATCTGCATGATCACCGCACCGTACATCATTGCCTGGGCCAGTTTACCCATGGCAATTTTGCCTTCCGGAATCAGTACAAACGCGGTGATGCCCGCACGAGCGGCATAGGCAGCAGCGGCCGCAGACGTGTTACCGGTGGAGGCACAGATGATGGCATTGCTGCCCTCTTCTACGGCCTTGGTCACCGCCATGGTCATGCCCCGGTCCTTGAACGAGCCGGTGGGATTCAGGCCTTCGTATTTGACGTAGATATCCACGTCCTTGCCCAACAGCTTGGGGATATTCTTCAAGCGAATCAGCGGGGTATTCCCCTCGCCCAGGCTGATGATCGGCGTGTCATCATTCACCGGCAGGTGGTCACGGTAACGGTTGATCAGGCCGGTGTAACGGTCACGAAAAGGCATGGTTTTGGTCTCTGCTGCTAGTGTAAAGCCTCTAAGCCAGGCTCTGCGGTTCTTGAATGTGGTCACTTTAAACGGCGCGCCAGAAGCCAGATGCATGAAGCCGGACGCTCAAACAGCGACGTCCGGCATCGGGCGTCAAGCGTCCAGCGTCTCTACCCTGATACGCATTATATCGCTATCTACGGCCTCAAGGGCACCGATCTTGGCAAGTGCGGCGCTCATGTCACCTTCGCGCACCACGTGGGTCATCATCACGATGGGCACCAGGCCCTGGTCCACTTCACGCTGTACCAGTGCATCAATGCTGACATTGTTATCACTGAGGATGCGGGTCACGTCGGCCAGCACGCCGGTCTTGTCCTGCACATGCAGGCGCAGGTAGAAGCTGCAGGACACGTCATCGATGGTCAGAATCGGCTCATCGGACATCTGGTCGGTGTGGAAGCCCAGATACGGTACCCGCTCGTCATGGTCCACGGTCAGTGCGCGGCCCAGCTCAATGATGTCAGCCACGACAGCGGAAGCCGTCGGCTCGGCACCGGCGCCGGCGCCGTAGAACATGGTGGGACCCACCGCGTCGCCATCGATCATGATGGCGTTCATCACGCCATTGACGGCAGACAGCATGGTTTCCTTGGGAATCAGGGTCGGGTGCACACGCAGTTCGATGCCGTTGCCGGTGTCCTTGGCGATCCCCAGGTGTTTGATGCGGTATCCGAAATGCGCGGCGCTGGCCACGTCTTCGGTGGTAATCCGGCTGATCCCCTCGGTGTAGACCTTGGAAAACTGCAGTGGAATACCGAACGCAATGGAGGCCAGAATGGTCAGCTTGTGGGCGGCATCAATACCTTCCACGTCGAAGGTGGGGTCCGCTTCCGCGTAACCCAGCGCTTGCGCTTCTGCCAACACGTCATCAAAGGCCCGGCCACCCTCTTCCATTTCGGTGAGGATGAAGTTGCCGGTGCCATTGATAATGCCCGCCAGCCAGTTCACATGGTTCGCGGCCAGACCTTCACCCAGGGACTTGAGGATGGGAATCCCGCCAGCCACAGAGGCTTCGAACGCCACGTCCACGCCATTATCCTGGGCGGCCTGGAAGATTTCGTTGCCGTGCTCGGCGATCAACGCCTTGTTGGCGGTGACCACGTGCTTGCCGTTCTTGATGGCGGTAAGTACCAGCTCACGTGCGGTATCAATGCCGCCAATCAGCTCTACCAGAATATCGATATCCGGGTCTGTCGCCACCGCAAAAATATCGCGGGAAAGACGAATATCACTGGTATCACAGGCCGCGTTGTCGCGGCGGGCACCGATATGGGTAATTTCAATCGGACAGCCCACGCGGCGAGCAATATCCCGCGCGTTACGCTTCAGTACATTCACGGTGCCAGAACCCACCGTGCCCAGACCAGCAATACCCACCTTCACCGACTTCACGTGATTTCCTCTCTTTATGCAGGGGCGCACAAGGCGCAGCCTGTTAGCCCAGCAGCCCATCCTGACGGAACATCTTCTTGATGCCGCGCATGGCCTGCCGGGTACGTTGTTCGTTCTCGATCAGCGCAAAACGCACATGATCGTCACCATAGTCGCCAAAACCAATGCCCGGCGACACTGCTACACCCGCTTCGGTGAGCAGCTTCTTGGAAAACTCCAGCGAGCCCATGGCTCGATAGGGTTCGGGGATTTCAGCCCAGACGAACATGGTGGCACGGGGTTTTTCCACCGGCCAGCCAATGTCGCCCAGCCCTTCCACCAGCACATCCCGGCGCTGGCGATACATTTCGCAGATTTCGGCAACGCAACTCTGGTCCCCTTCCAGCGCGGCAATGGCCGCCACCTGAATCGGGGTAAAGGTGCCGTAATCCATATACGACTTGATCCGTGCCAAGGCGTGGATCAGCTCTTTATTGCCGCAGCAGAAGCCCACCCGCCACCCAGGCATGTTGTAGCTCTTTGACAGGGAAAAGAACTCCACCGCCACATCCTTGGCGCCTTCCACCTGCAGAATGGAGGGGGCCTTGTAGCCATCGAACACGATGTCTGCGTAGGCGATATCGTGCACCACCCAGATCTGGTGCTCTCGGGCAATGGCCACCACTTTCTCGAAGAAATCCAGCTCCACGCACTGGGCCGTGGGGTTACCGGGGAAATTCAGCACCAGCATTTTCGGCTTGGGCCAGGATTCCTTGATCGCCCGCTCCAGCTCCACAAAGAAATCCACCCCTTTCACCATGGGCACATGGCGGATATCCGCGTTGGAAATCACGAACCCGTAGGGGTGAATCGGATAGCTGGGGTTCGGCACCAGCACGGTGTCCCCGGGGCCCATGGTGGCCAGTGCCAGATGCGCCAGGCCTTCCTTGGAACCAATGGTGACAATGGCCTCGGATTCCGGATCCAGGTCCACGTCATAACGGCGCTGATACCAGTCCGTCATGGCCTTGCGCAAACGCGGAATCCCCCGGGACTGCGAGTAGCGGTGGGTATCGCCCCGCTGGGCGGTTTCTGTCAGCTTATCGACAATATGTTTTGGCGTGGGCTGATCCGGATTGCCCATGCTGAAATCGATAATATCCTCACCCCGTGCTCGCGCTGCCGCCTTCATCTCTCCAACAATATTGAAGACATAGGGCGGCAAACGACGGATTCGCTGGAAATCGGTTTCCACGACAGCACCTTGGGTGGGAGTAAAAGAAGGCCGACACATTAACGGCGCAACCCCGCGTCGTCAATGTGTCGGCACCGTCTTTACGGCAGCAAAGCACCGTAATACGGGGGATACAGGCGAATCAGTCCAGTCGCTTGAGCATATCTTCCGGGGTCAGATAGCCGCCCAGCTGCTTGCCTTCGGTGGTGTAGATCGCCGGTGTACCGCGAACCCCGAATGTGAGGCCCAGCTCATATTGCTCATCAACCGGCTTGGCACACT
>NZ_LWFX01001024.1:0-2171 GCF_001635175.1 Alcanivorax sp. HI0083
ATCTGGCGCTAGCTTGCGGCTAAAAGACGGCGCTTGGTTGGTGTCTGGCTTCAGGCGTTTGGCGTCCGGCTATCTTTTAATTCAAGATTTCGCTTGAAACTTGAGCGGTGGATTGGTATAAAACGCGCCTTTTCCGGGGCTCTACCGTCCCCCGCAAGAAGTTTTACGGAGCAAGACAATGTCCAAAGTTTGCCAGGTGACCGGTAAGCGCCCTGTAACGGGCAATCGCGTTTCCCACTCGAACATCAAGACCAAGCGTCGTTTCGAGCCGAACCTGCACCACCATCGTTTCTGGGTTGAGTCCGAGAAGCGTTTTGTGCGTCTGCGGGTCAGCTCTAAAGGTATGCGCATCATCGACAAGAAAGGTATCGACTCTGTACTGTCCGATATCCGTTCTCGCGGCGATCGCGTTTAAGGCTAACAGAAGGAGTTAACCCATGGCCGGTCCTATTCGTGAAAAAATCCGCCTGGTGTCCTCTGCTGGCACTGGTCATTTTTACACCACCACCAAGAACAAGCGTCTCCATCCTGAAAAGATGGAAACCAAGAAGTATGATCCGGTCGTGCGTAAGCATGTGGCCTACAAGGAAGCGAAGATCAAGTAATGATCTTCTAGCTTGCCTGCCTGGCAGCGGACATAAAAAAACCCGGGATTTCCCGGGTTTTTTTATGCCTGGCGAAAAGTGCTGCCCATGTAAATGGCGTTGCATATCAACTCTGCGCGGAAAAAGCCCGTCTGTCGTCTTTCCGGCCCCGAACAGAGGTTTGATCTACGTCACAAAAAGATGGTGGTGCTAGCTTTACAGGAACGGGATGTTTCGCAACAAAAGGCTACACGCCCAGCGTTGTGAAGTGCGTCACGTTTGCATAGGATCAAATCAGAAGTTCATATTTACGCATATGTAGCAAGTGTTTAATCAGTTTTGGTAACCCTCACAAAGAGCGTGCACGGAGAGCACTATGAGTACTTTGACTATGATTTCCCAATTCGTTTTTGCCCGTCTTTATTGCCAGTTGCCAGGCCGTGCGCGTAAACAGCGTGGTGCCAGTGCGCTGGAGTACATTGTTCTGGCTGCAGCGTTGATCATTATCATTGGTGTTTTGGCGACTAATGATACGGTTAGCGATGCACTGGAAACGGCATTTTCCGACCTGTTCTCTGATGCCTCTGATACCTCTGGTACCTAGGGATTAGTCGGCATGCGGATGTGGGGAAAACAGGCAGGGGCGGTGGCACTGGAATTTTTGCTGTTGTTCCCCTTCGTTGTCGCCATGTTATATGGCGCGGCGGTATACGGCCTGACATTCTTTGCTCAGTACCGGATGCAGGATGCGGTAGACAATGCGGTATCCACCGCCTTGTACATTGATCGTTCTGCGTTACAGGGGGCCGCCTTGGGGGCGTCAGTGACGCAGCGTGCCAATTCGGCGTTGGCCGGGCTGGTGACACAGCTACCGCCCAGTCTCAGGGATCTGGATGCTGAGGGTGCCTGTAATCTGGAGACAGTGGGGGGGGTGGAAATGCTCCACTGCCGCCTGGTTTATCCGAACTATCAGACCAATCCGGTGGTGCCGGCGCTGAGTTTCGGCATGCTGGGGGAGTTCCCCCCACTGCCGGAGCGGCTGGATGCGGAGGCGCGGGCCGCATTCTGATGCGGCGTGCCTGCAATTAGAACCAGAAACACACAGGGATGTTCCGGAGAGAACATGGGATCAAGACTGCTGTATATGTTGCCGGCGCTGGCAGTGGCGCTGGTGGCGTTGATCTTGGCATTGGTGGGGTTAAGTCGTGATCCGACACCGGCGTTGGTGGTGAAGGATAATGACACGGACACCGAATCGTCCGTTCAGGATGCCCCCAGTTATCGCTACTGGGTGGTGACGCAGAGCCTGAATGTCGGGGATACGCTTGATGAAGAGTCCCTGGCGGTGGTGTCTTCCCCTGCCCCGATTGCCAATGTGCTGACCGCCGATGAAAAGGTGGTGGGCAAGGAGCTTCGCCAGTTTGCCCGTCCGGGCGAGCTGCTTTCCCGAAATCATCTTGAACCTGGCGGCACCCTCCCTGGCGCGTTACCGACGGGCTTTCGTGCCGTCGGCGTGGCTGTGGATAATGTGGTGATGGCTGGCGGATTGCTGCAGCCCGGTGATCTGGTGGATGTGGTGGTGGCTTT
>NZ_LWFX01001025.1:0-6615 GCF_001635175.1 Alcanivorax sp. HI0083
CATCGCCAGTTCCGCAAGCTGACAAAGACCAAGGGTGGCTTCGCCAGTGAGAACGCCTTACTGAAGCTGCTCTATGCCGGTATACTCAAGGCATCCGAGCGCTGGACCCACCCGGTGCAGAACTGGAATCTGACGCTGTCACAGATGGCCATCCACTTCCCCGAGCGCCTGGACAAATACATCAGCCTGTGAGGCTGCTGGCTGTGACACAGAGTTTTGAACACCCTCGGGGCCTGACTTGACTGCCAGGAGACGACCTCCCATCGCAAAGGATTTCACACCGTGCTCCTTGAGACATGAATCTTGCAATACTTCATCCCCAAAAAATAGATTTTTAGATAACCGATTGCTTTAGTTATGCCAGATTTTCAGAGACTAAAATTTTTATCAGGAGGCATTACTTTCAATATAAGTTCGGAATTCCTGCTCTGACATCGTATCATGGCGTCCATCATAAGTATCAGGCACCAGATTATAGATTGATCTAGTACTGAAAATCACAAAGCTACCACGTAAATACCTGCAAATTAACCGTGCTTGCTCTGGCAGCGGCTCTCCATCAAACTCACCCTCATCCCAATTAAACCGTTCAACGTACTTACCAGAATCAATCTCTACCAATTCCTCATAGGGAGATATCAACGAGTCATTTTCATATGTATTAGTAGACTCAATTTCTTCAGCCTCCATTCGAAAGTAATTCCATTGCGGATGAAGACCGAACGACTCGTATGTTAGCTTTTTTGGTTTCAGGTAATAATACAGCCTCTCAGAAACTTTAACTGCAATCATCCCCTTCTCTTTAGCACGCTCGGCACCTACAAATGTACTCCCTCCACCCCCAGGCAAAAACGCATGATTCAAACCATCAACTCTTGAAATTTCATTTAATACCGTAATTATATTTTCACAATCTCTCCATATAACAGACTCTGGAGAGCCTGCCGGAAACAATGCATTCTGAAGATCAAACCACTCGGTTATATTCTGCTCATGAAAATCATTGTTAATCCTAAGCCAGCCCTCAATCCTACTAATAACATCTTTCATTCCAGGCCGCTTATCGGGAGAGTTATCAGTGCACTCAGTCAATAGATCATGAAGAGACTTTGTGTAAAGCCCTCCACATACCGAGTTGATACTGATCACTGATAATGGACTATACTGGCCATCAAAGCATTTCATATCACCAACAATCGCAATCCATAGAGTCTTTGCAAAGGAGTAAATGTCCGCTTTTTCACCATCAGCCTCATTGGCATAACGTCTCATTTCAGGAGCCATCGTAAACTTAGGGCCAACATCTCCACCTTCCTTAGTAATATCTATTCGACCCGGGTACTTAACAAGTCCAAAATCAGACAAAAATAAACGGTTTTTTAGGAAAAGGATATTGGCTGGCTTTATATCACGATGATGAAATTCTCTTTGATGGAGTTGATGGAGAGTATTAGCCAGTCCCAGCATCCCCTCCACTATCTCCAGAACAGTTTTTCCTTTTCTCCACTCAGAAAACTTGATAGCTTGCGGCATCACAAACCACGGCACCTGATCACCCACATCCTCTGGCAAAAACTTGTCAACCAACGGTATAACACCACTAATATCTTGATTCTTCTCCATGGCTTCTACTTCGGACCTAAATCTATTGTAAATCGTCGGCCTGATTTTTTTTAAAAGCTTTATGGCATAAGAATCATTTCCATCTTTTACTGACCATACTTCTCCATTACCACCAGATCCCAGCTTGTATGAAAGCTTCCAATCGCCAATGGTTTGATTTTTCCTATACTTAATATTTTTCGCCATAATACCCCCCTCAATTCACTTAACCCTCGCCGTCATACGATTTTCTCTAGCACGACACCGCTATGTTTAACTTGTTTTTTCCGAAAAGACTTAATCATTATATCCCTGCCGCCAGACCAATCTTGATTTCCAGCCCTTATGCAGCATTTAATCCTGAATAAGAAAAGGCTCCCCTACCGTCTGCTTGAGGCTGACCTTGTCAATCGGGGTAGCCATCAGATCAGCGCGTATCACTGGGGCTAGCAACCCTTCCAGCGCAGTCACATCCGTCACCTCTGGCGACAACCAAATGTCATACGCATCCTCAGGCAACCACAATGGCGTGGACTTGCGGTGGATCTGCTCCAGGGCCGGGATACCCGGCAGGGTAATGATCGACGCGGAGGTAACTTCCTCCCCTGTCACCTTGTCCGTCCATTCTTTGTACAGCCCCCCCAAAGGCAATGGCGGTGCCATTGGCTGGCTCCAACAGATGCGGGCGCTTGCCGTCCTGGCTCTCGACAAAGGCGGTAGCGGGGATAATGCAGCGCGAATGCTTGAACTCGCGTTTCTGGGGTAGCTTGCGGTAATTGGTGTTTACGCTGAAGTAGTCCCTGTGGGGACGTAGCCCCTCCTGCGTCTGCTGGAGATACAGCCACCACGTCGCCGTGCGCAGTAATCGAGCCTCACTACCGCCCGTCACCACGCTAATCTGGGCCCCAGGCCGAAAGTCACCATAGATCAGTCGGTTAGCGTCCACGCCCAACGATTCTGCCAATTTGGCTGAGCCATCGCTCTTGATTAGCACGTAATTGGTACACATAATCAAATACTGTACTTATGGACAGTTAATTTAGCCATGCCGATTACCACTCTCTCTCCACTGGAGATAAGGGAGCAGTTTGCTGCACCCTGCTATCTCTCCCGCGTCAGGACCGGGTTTCCGAGCCCTGCTGACGATTACATGGACAAGAAACTCGACCTCAATGAGTTCCTTATAAAACACCCCGCCTCAACCTTCTACTGCTGGACCGAGGGGGAATCCATGGAGGGCGTCGGCATCTATGACCGGGATCTCCTGATTGTTGACCGCGAGGAGCAGGCACGGCATCAGGATGTGGTCTTAGCCTTTCTGGATGGTGAGCTGACCTGCAAGATCCTGGATGCCCATCGTCGCCTGCTATGTTCAGCCCACGAGGACTTCCCGCCGATCCCCATCTTGGATGGGAGCGACTTTCAGATTGAGGGGGTTGTGATCAATGCCATCCACCTCTTCCGCCATCGCACTGGTTGACTGCAACTCGTTCTACGCCAGTTGCGAGCAGATCTTCCGGCCTGACTTACGAGGCAAGCCGGTGGTGGTGCTGTCCAATAACGATGGCTTTGTTGTCGCCCGTAGCAAGGAGGCCAAAGCGCTAGGCATCCCAGACCTGGAAGCCTTTTTCAAGATTGAGGGGCTACTCAGAAAGCATGGCGTAGCCATCTTTTCCAGTAATTACCCGCTGTATGGCGACATCTCCAACCGGGTGATGACCAAACTCCAGGCATTCAGCCCCCGGATTGAGGTCTACAGCATCGACGAGATGTTTCTCGACATGGCGGGGATCCCTGGCGATCCGAAGCACACCGCACATGAGATCAAGGCTCAGCTGTGGGATCACATCCGAATGCCAGTGGGGGTAGGCATTGCGCCAACCAAAACATTGGCCAAGCTGGCCAACCGAACTGCCAAGAAGCTCCCGCAGTGTCAGGGTGTCTGTGTGCTGGATGAACCACTGAAGTGGGAATGGGTGCTGAAGCGTGTCCCGGTCACGGCCATCTGGGGGATCGCCCGACGATTGGGGGCCAGGCTCAATGCTGAAGGAATTCACAGCGCTCTCGATATCGCCAGGGCACACCCCAAGGTCATTCGGCGGATGACCAGTATCAACCTGGAACGAACTATCGAGGAGCTGAACGGCAGAGCCTGCCTGGCCCTTGAGGAAGTGCCGCCCGCGAAGAAGCAGATCTACTGCACTCGCTCTTTCGGCAACAAGGCCACTACTTCAGGCCCTGTACTGGAGGCGGTAGCTCTCTACGCGTCCCGAGCCGCCGAGAAACTCCGGAAACAGCACCACCTGGCGTTGAGCATGCATGTGTTCATGCACACCTCGCCATTTGAGCCGAACTTCCACTCCGCCAGCGACTTGGTCCAGCTTCCCTACCCCACCGACGACACACGAGAGATCGTGAAATTGGCCAGGGCGACAGCCGCTCGCCTGTACCAACCTGGCCATGCCTTCCTGAAAGCGGGTGTTGGTCTCGTGAACATCTGCGACCGCAAGCACCATCAGTTCGACATGCTACACCCAGGCCAGACAGAGAGAGCTGACCAGCTCATGACCGTCATCGACAGTATCAACCGTGCCCAAGGGAAAGGCAGCGTGTTCATGGCCTCCCAAGGGACCTCAGCCCCGTGGTACATGAGGCAACAGTTCAGATCACCGGAGTACACAACGCAATGGGCAGAGTTGCCCGTAGCTCACTGTCACACTCTGCCCTGCTCTTGATTGCATTCACACTGTAGGTCAACCACTTTCCCTGGTCGCTGTTCGGTCTCTCCGCTGCTTCAGTGCCTTGAAGCGGGGCCCTCGCACAATGCGCAATTGATTGACGCTCTTTTGTCCGGTTAGCCGAAGGGACTGTTCTTTTTTTGCGAAGTAACGGATGAGAGCCCTCATATTGGCTTCCTGGATTGCATCGCCCTTACGAAATTCTCCAACCGCCAAATGCCGCACAGGGACCTGTAATCGTTTCGACAGCGCCGTTCTAATCTCACCTACATTCACATTAAACCCAGCCCCTTCACCTTTAGTAACCACGTCACACCAATAGCTCTTCAAGTAAGTGCCAAGTAAAACATCCATGCGGACCTTACTACCGTCATATATAAAGTATCCATGCCAGTGATAGCCCTTTTTTGCCCCGTATTCAATCTTGAACACCGCCAACACCAGAGCAGAAAACTGGCGCTTGTTATGCCGCATGTTTCTAATGAAGCGGTCTAGATCGTTTGATATGCACTCTGGGGTTTTATTCCTACGCACAGACTGTTTGTAGCTGCCATCAACACGCACCAAGCGAGCTTTTCGACAAAGGCTCAACGCCTCATTCACTGCCCCGGTGATGCTGTCTACTCTACGCTGCTCCCTGACCACCTGCTGTCTACGAAACTGAAGGATCTCAGGTGCTGATAGCCGCCGTTTCAGTTCGTGAAGATACTCGAGATAGTAATCATGTACCGTTTTACCGCCAACGCGCTCATGCAACCGACGCCCCGTCAAGACGCGAACCGCCGCTTCCCTATTGAGGCCCAGGACAACCTGAACATCCGGGTCCACCTTGTACCCCCAGAAATCATCCTCAGTGAGATTGATACAGGATTCGATGGCTGGTGTCTTCTTATTGGGGATTCTGCGGATAAGCCCTTGGCTAGTCTCCTGCCGTCGGCTAATGACCAGTCGCCGCTGGGGCACGATTTCATCTAAAAGCGTCGTGACGTCCGCAAGCGCACGTGCAGTCTCTGCCTGATCAGTGATGAAGACTTTATTGAGATTATCTCTCTGATTGTAAACATCCAGTCCACAGTCCAGCATTTCATGGAACTGCTCCAGCCGTCCCACTTGAGCTTCTACTGACAGCATCATGCCGTGCCCTTGGTTCATCGTCATTGCTCCAGTATTAACCTTATTCTTTGATGGCTTTTTATGAGCAACGAACCAACCAGAATGGAAATCTGAATATTAATAAAACCAGAGAATAAAACCAGAGAATAAACATGTTCCCCTTTATGATTTACCAGACAACCACTCCCGGATCCCGAAATCACTGACTATCGCCGCTCATATAATGGGCAAAACATGTACGTTATTAAGCAAGCCCTACTAATACTGACACTGCCACCAGTATTAGTAAGAATTTTATTAACATGAGAAATTTCGCAGCCCTGACTATATACTGACCACCACATCACTCTGCCCCCAATGGCTCCTGAGGATTGACCGAGGGCGCTACCCGCTTTTAAGCAAGGAGCCCCCACCTATTGCAGATGGTAGAAGTTTGCTTTGTATACATTATGGCCCGTCTGATAGAACCCGGACCAACGGCCAGTTCCGCAGTTTAGCGCGCCCTTACAGAGGCCCAACTTCTGCTCCACCTTCCTGGCATCCTTGGCACTTCTGGTAGGCAGCGCAAAGTGGGTGTCAACGTTGGCGACCACTTCCTCACTCAGTTCATCAAGCGTTTGAGCGGCCAGCAGGAGGCCAACACCGAACTTCCGGCTCTCTTTCGCAATGGTCTTTATGATGCAGTCATCCGCTTTCTGGCGTATCACCGATCCAGCCTCATCAAGGACGAGATACACCCGAAATGGCGATCCGGCATCAAACGGTGATTCTTTCACTGGCCCCATGGCCGCAATTTCAGCATAGATCATATTCACCAAGGTTCGAGCCACCCAGCCCCTCATTGAAGCGGGGATTCCCTGCATATGAAGACGCGCACCATTCTGTAAAAGATCATCAACCCTCAAGGGCGATTCATGCTCGAAAATAGCGCATGCAGCCAATACATCAACACGGTTTATCAAGCCATCAAAAATCTGCCTTTCCCTGCTGCTTTCGGCCTCGTCTTTCTTCTCAAGAAGAAGATCTCTCAGATCAGAAGGCCGAATACTCTTTGCAGTCGCAGCGGGGGAATCGGAAGCGCTTTCCGTAATCCCCAGGCGCCGCCACAACTCCATGATCGCTGATCGCAGAACGTTGATTTGACCATCTCCAAGCTTTCGCC
>NZ_LWFX01001026.1:0-9739 GCF_001635175.1 Alcanivorax sp. HI0083
CACCGGTGGAGCTCGATACCAGCGACGAAAACCGGGGGCTCAATGCTCTGAGTGCAGAAGCGCGCTATCTGGAAAACGAACAGCAGGAAATGCGCCAGCGCCAGGCCGAAACCGTGCGCCCGGCCACGGTGCCAGAAAACACCCCGCCGCCCGCACCGCCGAACCTGATCCCCATACGCGATCTGTGATCCGGCCCGCTGTCATCCGGCCTCGCAAAGGGAGGCCGACCGGGGCTCAGCCCTGATCCGCCGCCCGCAGACACTGGGCGAAACCGGCGCTGAGCTCCGCTAACCAGGGCAAGTATTCCTGTTGTGACGAATCACGGCCCAGCGGATCCAGGGGCTGGACATAACAATCCGGGCACAGGCGCTTGAGCAAGCCGACCCGGGCCTCCGGTTCCTGCACCGCGCAACGCACCTGCTGATCCCGAACCTGCCCTGCCAGGGTGACAAAACGCCGGCTGCCCGGCCCCGCATCCAGCTGTTCCGACACCACCAAGGGTTCCGCCAGCCCCAGGCTCTCGCTCAGGTAACCCCAGGGTTGGTGATAGCTCAGCCAGGGCACCCGGGCCAACGGCGCCAGCCGCTCGCGCTCCGCCTGCAACTGATTTTCGGCCGCCTGCTGCCACTGCTGCGGCTGACCCGGCCGCAACCCCGCCGGGAAACGCTGACCCACCGCCCCCGCCAATAACACCATGTTGTCCACGGACAGCCACAGGTGCGGGTCGGTGATGGCGTCATGGCTGGCGTGCGCATCGTGGTCGTGGTGATGATCGTGTCCACCATCACGACGGCGCACTCCTTCCAGGGTCAGCAAGGCCACCGACGACCCCTGGCGACGGGCCACCAGCGGTGCCAGCGGCGCCTCCACCCCGGCCCCCAGCCACACCATCAGGTCCGCCTGCTGAACCGCCAACACCTGCCGGGGGGAGAACGCCAGCTGGTGCGGATTCTGATTGGCTTGCAACAGGGTCGTTACCGTGACGCTATCGCCGTACAGGCTGCGCAGCACCTTGGCCAGCGGCTCCACACTGGCCACCACGGTCTGGCTCCAGACAGGAGAGCAAAGCAAAAGCAAAGTTGTTAACCAGAGACGACGCATGGGGTTCCTCATGTACGGCCAGACAGGAAGGAGCAAGTTGAAAGTTCAAAGTTCAAAAACGCGGGATGGCAGCGGTGCCAACCATCAAACCTTCGTGGTCGCGATTTCCTTACCCAAAAGCGGATCGTTAGGGCCGTGCGGCGCGGCTGAAGCGGCTGCCGTGTGGCACCGGGCATAACCCGCGCTTTTGAACTTTAAACCTTGAACTTTCAACTCGCTCTCCGCCTTCAGTGCAGGCGAAAGAGCGGCAGTATATCATTGCGCCTTTGTACTTCGGGCCCTTTCTTATGTCAGAACCTCTGGTCACGGTGCAGTCGGTGTCTGTAACCCTCGGCGGCAATGCGGTGCTGTCTGACGTCAGCCTGACCCTGGCGCCCGGCCGCATTACCACCCTGATCGGACCCAACGGGGCCGGCAAGAGCACCCTGGCGCGGCTGGTGCTGGGACTGGTGCAACCGGATAGCCACAATGGCAACACCAGCGGCACCATCAACCGCCGCAAGGGCCTGCGGGTGGGCTACATGCCCCAGCACATCAAGATTGATGACAGCCTGCCACTCACCGTGGATCGTTTTTTGTGGCTGGCCGCGCCGGGACCCACGGCCTCCCGCCGGGCCGCACTGGAGCGGGCCGGGGTGGCCCATCTGCGCCGGCGCGGCGTGCAGCAGTTGTCCGGCGGCGAGATGCAGCGGGTACTCCTGGCCCGGGCCTTGCTGCGCAAGCCGGACCTGCTGGTGCTGGATGAACCCGCCCAGGGGGTGGACGTGGCCGGGCAGAATGCCCTCTATGGCTTGCTCAAAACCGTCCGCGACGAGCTCGGCTGCGCGATTTTGCTGATTTCCCACGATCTGCATCTGGTGATGGCCGCCACCGACGAGGTGATCTGCCTGCAGCGCCACGTCTGCTGCTCCGGCAGCCCGGAATCGGTGAGCCGGGACCCGGCCTACCACGAGCTGTTCGGCCCCGGCGCCGGCACCCCGAACCTGGCCCTGTACACCCACGATCATGATCACGACCATGATCTGCACGGCAATGCCACCCATTCCCACGAGCACAGCCACACGCATCACCACGACCACGACGGGCCCTGCAACCATGATTGAACTTTTACTGCCGCCGCTGCTGGCCGGGCTCGCCGTGGCTCTGGTATCCGGCCCCATGGGCGCCTTTGTGGTGTGGCGACGCATGGCCTTCTTCGGCGACACCCTGGCCCACGGCGCCCTGCTGGGCGCCGCGCTGGGGCTGGCGCTGGATATCAGCCTGTACGTGGCGGTGGTGGCCGTGTGTCTGGGCCTGGCCGCGGCGCTGAGTGCCTTGCAACGGCAACGGCAGCTGGCCGGTGACACCCTGCTGGGCATTGTCGCCCACACCACCCTGGCGTTGGGGGTTATTGCCATTAGCCTGCAAACCGGCATCCAGGTGGATCTGTTCGCCTATCTGTTCGGGGATCTGCTGGCCGTGGGCTGGCAGGACGTGATCGGCCTGTGGGTGGGCGCCATCGTCATCTTGCTGCTGATGCTGTGGCAGTGGCGGGCGCTGCTGAGCATTACCGTCAACGAAGAGCTGGCCCAGGTAGAAGGCATCGCCGTACAGCGCACCCGATTATTGCTGATGCTGTTGCTGGCCCTGCTGATTGCCGGCGCTATTCGTACCGTGGGCGTGCTGCTGATCACCTCGTTACTGGTGATTCCCGCTGCCAGCGCCCGCCGGCTGACCCACACCCCGGCGCAGATGGCTGCGGTGGCCAGCGTGTTGGGCACCGGGTCGGTGCTGGCCGGGCTGGCGGTGAGCTGGTTCGCCAATACCCCGGTGGGGCCGTCTATCGTGGTGGCCGCCAGCAGTTTGTTTGTGCTGACGCTGCTACGGCGGAGTTCATGAGTATTCTTATGTAGGAGTACCTCTTGAGGTGCGAACCCGAGCCTTGGCGAGGCGATCATGTTGATTGGCTGTCAGCCATGTTTCTGAAACCTGTCGAGCCCTGAGACTCCTGATCGCCCTACGGGCCATTTCCGCGTTTGCACGCGGTTCGCGCCTCAAGAGGCACTCCTACAGCGGCTCCGTAGACAGATTGTAGAAGTGACCCGAATGAATCTGACCCTTAACCAACGCATCTGGATGCTGGCCTGGCCGTTGTTGCTGTCGAACCTGACCGCGCCACTGCTGGGGCTGGTGGATACGGCGGTGGTGGGGCACCTGGCGCACCCGCGCTACCTGGCGGCGGTGGCGCTGGGCAGCAACTTCTTCATGTTCCTGTATTTCTCCTTCAACTTCCTGCGCATGGGCACCACCGGGTTTGCCTCGCAGGCGCGGGGCGGGGAACGGGACACCCGGGTGGTGTTACTGCGTGGCTTGTTGTTATCCACGTTGCTCGGGCTCGGCCTGATTCTGTTGTCACCACTGCTGCGTGATACCGGCCTGTGGTTACTGGGAGGCAGTGACGCCGTGCAACACCTGGCGCAGGATTACATCAATATCCGCATTCTTGGCGCCCCCGCCGCGCTGGCCAACTTTGCCCTGATCGGCTTCGCCATCGGCACCCACAACACCCGCGTCCCTTTAAAAATGACCGTGCTGATGCACAGCACCAATGCGCTGCTGGATGTGCTGCTGGTGCAGGTCTGGCATCTGGATGTGCGCGGCGTGGCTATCGCCAGCGCCTGTGCCGAATATGTGGGCCTGGCCGGCGGGCTGTTCTGGCTGCGCGCTGCCCTGCGCCCACCTGCCAACCGGGAAACCCTGTGGCAGCCGTCGGCGATTCTGGCCTTGATGGCGGTAAACCGGGATATCTTTATCCGCAGCCTGGCGCTACTCACCTGTTTCTTTTTCTTCACCGCCCAGGGCGCCCGGCTTGGTGATGCGACGCTGGCGGCCAACGCCGTGCTGATTACCTTTCTGTTATTGCTGAGCAACCTGCTGGATGGCTTTGCCAATGCCGCCGAGGCGCTGGTTGGCGAGGCCCATGGCCAGCAGGACCCGCGGGCCTTCCGGGCAGCCGTGCAGGCGACCGGGCGCTGGACTGTGGCCTGCGCCGTGTTGGCGCTGCTGGCTTTTGCCCTGGGAGGCGCACCACTGATTCACCTGCTGACCGACCTGCCTTCGATCCGCGACACCGCCGTCACTTACCTGCCCTGGATGCTATTACTGCCACTTACCGCCAGCGCCGGGTTCTGGCTGGATGGCATTTTTGTGGGCGCCACCTGGGGCGCTGCCATGCGCAACACCATGCTGGCGTCGGTGGTCATGTTCTTCTTGCTCTGGCTGTGCACCCGCAGCTGGGGAAACCATGGCTTGTGGTTAACCATGAATGGCTTCATGGCCACCCGTGGCGCCTTCATGGGCTGGGTGCTGTGGCGCCGGCGCGTCAATCCGGGTCATTAATATCGCGATGGTCCCGGCCAGGCTTGTTCTGGTACATGCGCCGGTCAGCGGAACGCAACAACACATCCGCGTCTTCAAAATGTTCAGGGCCGGTCTGCACCACTCCCATGCTGACGCTGACCTCCGGCAACCGCTCGGCCAGTAACCGCCGTATGCGCTGGCAATACGCGAGCTCAGCCTGCTCCTCGGTGCTATTGGCCAGCACCACACAAAACTCATCGCCGCCGTAGCGCACGCAGGTGTCTTCCCCCCTGGCGGTTTCCTGCAGCACCTTGCCGAGCTCGGTCAGCACCCGGTCACCGTAGGCATGGCCGCGCAGATCATTGATCCCCTTGAAATCGTCCACGTCCACGAAAATCAGGGCCACCGGCTCCTTGCGGCGCTGCGCCGCTTTCAGCGTACGATGCAGCGCTTCCAGCAGATAGCGGCGGGTTGTCAGGCCAGTGAGGGCATCGGTGCGTAGCTGGCCATTGCGCATGGCCACCGTTTCTTCCAGCGCCTTGGCATACTCTTCGGTGCGATTCTTCACCGCCTCGATTTCCGATACCAGGCTCAAGATGTAGGTTTCAAATACCAGGGTGACATCAAAATAGATCAGCTTGTCCAGCGCCAGTAACGCCCGGTCGCGCTCGGCACTGGTCCCCATGGCATCGGTAATATTCTTTACCAGCAGGCTGTGCAGCAGATACACCGCGGACAGGTAGAATTTTGGCTCCACACCAATGCGCTTGTGCACCAGGCCGATACGCAAGCGGTTGTTGGTGTATTCCAGATCGTAAACGCCGGCAAACAGATCCATGATGTAGCGGCGCTGGGCGTTCTCCAGCCGCTCCAGGGTGTCGGCATCGCCGATCAGGGAGGCAATATCCGGGTTGCTGGTCTGGATGCCGTAGAAGGTTTCCACGATATCATCCAGACGGTTTTCCACATGGGTGCGACACTGCAGTAGCGCGGCCACATCCTGATTATCGAACTCCAGCAGACGCTTGCGCCCATCGATTTCCATCTCGGTGATGCGCATCTGCTCGAGCAACGTTTTCATGGTTGAATGCATGCCTTTCCCCTCCGGCCTCAGCAGGCCCCCCTGGCCCATGCAAACTCGCGAGTCCGCTTAATCATACCCCCCGGCATAAAGATCGCCATAGCCCCAAACGAGGTAGCATCACCAAGAGAGACCAACGGTCAGAGCCGGGAAGCTGAACGGGAATCGGAAAGCAGAGATTGGCAGAAAGGGAAAAGAAGAGGGAATAGCCAGGCCGGGCAGGAAACTGCCCGGCCCCGGCAGAATCAGCGTTTCAGGGCACCATCACGGTCGAGCTTGCCGACTACGCTCTTGGCGTAACCTTCCGCACCGCTTTTCAGGTTATAGGGGTTCATGCTGCGGGACTGGGCCTGCCACACCGGCTTTTCTGTCTCGACGTTATAAAGCTGGGTCTGCAGGTAGTAATCAGTGGCATTCTGGTAGTAGCCGGGCTGGTATACCGCGCTGTAGCTGTAACCCACATAGGGGCCGTAACCCAGGTACATGGGCGCCGATGCCATGGGCAGGTAATCCACCGTGGGCGGCATGTATTCGTCACGCTCCTGGCTCTTCAACAGCGTGATCACCATGACGCCATCGGAGCCGCTCTCTTTCACCGCCTGCTCCACCTTGCTGCGAAAATCCGCCGCCTGCTGGTTAGCGGCGGGCAGGGTGGCGCTAGCCAGGGTAGCCTCCACATTGCGCTTGGCCAGACTCTTCTTCACTTGCTGTTCCACCGCCGCAGAGGCCACTGCATTTTCTGACAACACCAGCACATACAGGTGCGCAAAGCTCGGCCGAGCTTCGCCGGTTTTGGTTTGCCAGGTGGAATTGGTTTCGGTGGTAGTGGCGCAGGCCGCCAGCAACAGGGCCGCACAGAAAGCAAAGGCACGTTGAACCATCTGCATGGGTAATCCTTCGATATGCAGAGTAAAGTGCTGACAGAGTAAGGCGTTTTACGCGCAGAGGCCACAGCGATCACCAAGAAGAAAGGTCTTTCCTCTGTGCTCTCTGTGGCCTCTGTGGTTAATCCGGTTGTGGTTTTGAGCGTCCGGCGTCAGGCGTCCAGCGGCGAAGCCTACTTTTTGCCACCGGGCATGATGAATTTCATCAGGGTCATAAACCACATCAACTGACCAGGATCACCTTCGATCTTGATATCACCGGCCTGCATGCCTTCCATAAAGGCCATCTGGTTCTTGCCCGCCTGTTGCAGAGTGGCAAAAGCGTAGCTGGCGTTCTTGAAGTTCAGGGTCACGGTGGGCTCACTGTGAATGCCGGCCTTGGATACCACCTTGCCGGGCATAAAATGAAAACTGCGCGCCGGCTTGCCCGCGAAAGTCCGCCACTGCATCACCACATTGCGGTTCTCCAGTTGCTTTTGAAAGCCAGCGTTACGCGACGCCAGCCAGCGCAGCCGCCAACCGAGCACCAGCAAAACCAGTGAAAACTTCATGGGCCGTCCTTAATCAAATCAGCAACACGCCACATGCTACACGCACCACCGGTGTGATACGTGAAGCCTGTTGCGTCCCTACGGCATGACTGCCGGCAGTTCCTTGTTGAGCTTCATCTTCTCTTTCACCGCTTCACCGGTGAGGGCGTAGCCCAGCAGGCTGCCGTCCTTGCCACGGAACAGGGCTTGTACGGTGTTGCCATCCGCTTCCACTTCCCAATCGCCTTCGCTGCCGTCCGCAGCAGGGCAGACCACCACCGGGCACGCCGGGGTCTTGATGGTCACCGGCATGACGCCGTAGCTGACTTCAGTGGTATCGCCGGCCAGGGTTTTCGCCAGGGCACGGGCGGAGGCCATCAGCGGCAGGACGTAGGGCAGCACATGACCCTGTACTTCGGCGCAGTCACCCAGCGCATAGATGTCGTCCGCGCTGGTACGCAAGGTCTTGTCGGTGAGGATGCCACGGTTGGTGTCCAGGCCGGCTTCCTTGGCCATGCCAATACGCGGGCGCAGGCCGATGGCCGAGAGCACCACGTCGGACTCCAGTTTGCTGCCGTCGGACAGCTCGGTGACCAGTTGACCGTTTTCGCCGTGGTGTACCGCCTTGGCCAGCGGGCCAAAATGGAACTGCACCCCCAGCTCCGCCAGGCCACGGCCCACGGCTTCGGAGGCCTGCTCCGGCAACAGCAACGGCAGGCAGCGCCCCATGGGCTCGACCAGGGACACCTGAAAACCACCGTTGGACAGGTCATTGGCGAATTCACAGCCGATCAGGCCGCCACCGAGGATGGTCACGGTTTTCTTGCCGTCCACCGCCGCGCGGAATTTGCCGTAGTCCATCAAGTCATTGACGGAGAACACCTCACCCACCGCGTCGCCTTCCAGCGGCGGGGTCCAGGTGTCGGCGCCCAGTGCCAGTACCAGCTTGCTGTAGTCCAGGTGATCATCGGGCAGCAGCACGCGCTTGTTGGCGGCATCAATGCCAGCCACATGCACGCCGGTGCGCACGTCCACATTGAATTGCTCGGCCACTTTTTCCGGGGTGGCCATGCACAGGTCATCGGCGGTTTTTTCCTTGGTGAAACCGGCAGACAGCATGGGCTTGGAGTAGTTGCGGCCGTCGTCAGCGGTGAGCATGACGATGGGCGTTTCCTTGTCCAGCTTGCGGAATTCCTTGACGGTGTTGAAGCCGGCCAGGCCGGTACCAATGATGACAATAGGGTGCATGAGCAATCCTTAACGATTAATGGACGGGCGGTGTGACTGACGCAGTGGCCTAGATTTCCACCATTTCGAAGTCTTCCTTGCCCACGCCGCAATCGGGGCAGACCCAATCTTCCGGCACGTCGTCCCAGGCGGTGCCCGGCTCGATACCCTCGTCGGGCAGACCTTCGGCTTCGTCATAGATGAAACCGCACACTACACATTCCCACTTCTTCATCGTGAACCTCATCGGTAAAAGTGAGCACTTGCTCACTACGCTACATACAGGGTGTTTCTCGGGGGGCGTTAACCTATCGGCGTGCGGCGCAAAAATCAATGACAGCGAGGACTGTCATATTAGGACGCACAGGCCGCATTCGCCCTGCCTGCCGGGACATTCGGCCACCGCTTGCTCTGCCGCAGGACATGGGCCATAGTCCTGCCGCCCGCGAAAGTACGCGATATTCTGAGAGAGCCATGCTGCCTGCCGCCCTGCATCCTGACAGCCTTTGGCGCCCGCTGGAACAGCTGGTGCTGCCCCCGGTCATTCGTGACTGGATGGCCGACCCGGACTCCCTGACCCGGCGTCTCAAGCGTCACGGCCACTTCAGTGTGGTGCCCGGCTTGCATGCCATCACCTTTCCGCGGGCCGACGAACGGCAGCTGCTGGCGCTGCCCGTGCGTCGCGCCGCCCTGATCCGCGAAGTCACCCTGCACCTGGACGGCACCCCGGTGGTGGCGGCGCGCAGCGTCCTGCCCTTGACCAGCCTGGCCGGCGCCAACCGCTCACTGGGCCACATGGGCAGCCGCTCCCTGGGCCTGGAGCTATACAACCGCCCGGTATGCCAGCGTGATCAGGTGTGGGCACGACTGGCCTCACCGGGCCAGAATCACCCGGTGTGCTGGGGCCGCCAGTCGTGCTTTATCAAACGCGGCGCGCCCTTGCTGGTGGCGGAATACTTCCTGCCGGCGTTGTGGGAGAAGGTATTTGCAACCGTCCCCGCTGGTACAGAATCACTGTAGGAGATTCTATGTTGTCCACCCCAGTCTTCATGAGGCAGGGGCCGGCTGATAGTCGGTGCCATTTTTCATAAGCGCGAAGGCGATGCGAACGAGTTTGCGCGCCAGGATGACCAGCGCCTGAATGGTTGCCAGCCCCCGGTCCAGATAAGCCTGATAGACCCCAGCCCAACGCTTGCTCCGGCGAGCGACCATGGCCGCGCAGTAAAGCAGCCTGCGAGCTTCTGAGTCCCCTTTCTTCGTCAGTTTTCGCTTGCCGGTTTTGGTGCCTGAGTCTCTCACGTGAACGTCCATCCCCAGGAAGGCCACGAAGGCATCACTGTTCCTGAAGTCGCCCCTTAAGAAGGCCATGACCAGAGCGTAGGCGGTCAGATCGCCCACGCCCTCCAGGGCCTTGCACCGTTGCACCTGTTCGCTGAGCCCAGCGTCTCTTACCGTGTCGCGAAGGTGTTTCTGGATCTGTGCATCCAGCGTGTTGATCTGAGAGATCAACCTCTTCAAGCCCGCTTTGAGTAGCGGCTCTGCACCCAGGCTTTGCTGGATAATGGTTCGCGCCTTGA
>NZ_LWFX01001027.1:0-8588 GCF_001635175.1 Alcanivorax sp. HI0083
GACCACGGAATCAGGAGCGATATCGCGGGTGAAATTAATCCGGATAGCCCGGTCTGCCGGCAGGTGGGAAACCGGGTTACGGTCATCTTCGGTTTTGCCACCCTGACAAAAACCGTGGTTGCCGAACTCGATTTCCCAGTGCTCCTTGTCACTGGCACAGGGGAAGCCTGGATAGGTCGTCAGCACACGGGGCGGCGGCAGATCACCGACAAGGGCCGCCAACTCGAAACTCTGACTCACCGGGTTGACTGCATTACCAGGCAGATCCGTCACGCTGCCATCCACCACGGCGGTATAACTTTCACCAAAGGCCAGCGGCTCAGCCGGTCGCATCACCAGGCTGGCACCGTCCAGATACCAGTCGGTGTCCACGTAACTGCCGTTGTGCTGCAGGCCAAAGCTGGTGCCGGCATGCAGGCTGGCGTTGTCCAGTGGTTCACTGAAGTTCAGAATCACCGCATCGCCCGGGCGTGCACTCATGGCCATGCCATTGTCATCCACGGCGGGCACCATGGATTGCAGTACCGGGGCGGTCATATCCGGCACCGGCTCAGGGGCGTTTTCCTGATCCTCGTAGGATTTCATGTGGAAACTGAGCAGGCCGAAGGCGGTTTCCTGTCCCAACACCTTGGGTTCCACGATACCCACCGCATCAATTTCCATGCGGCCGTCCTTCACCAGCGCCATGCCGTTCAATTCCACGTGCATCAGCATCTGGCTCAGCGCGCCGTTGGCTTCCGGATTTTCCGCCGTCATGGACACGTCCATGTACAGCTTCACCTGTTTCGGCGCTTCGTGGGCATCGCTGTAGGGGTTGGGCATCAGGTAGCCGGAGGCATCAGACAGGAAAGTCACGGCAATGGCGCCGGTCTCGATACCTGCCTTCACTTCACCGGCCACTCTCACTTCAATGTTGCTACCGCTAAGCAGGCTGTTGCGAGGAATTCGCAGCGGCGATACGTCCGGGTAGTTGGGCAGGAACGCCAGTTCGGCAAACACATCGCCACCTTGCATGGTGGCATCCTTGCTGCCCAACAAGGTGGACTGCACCGGCACACAGTTCATGGTGGCACCGGTGAGCTTGGCGACCAGCGCGCCGTCCGCATTACAGGGATCGTCCGCCTGGTCGGTGGCACTAACCACTTCCTGCACCAGGGTGGCGCGGGGGTTGGAGTCTTTTGCTGTCCAAGTTTTCTCGAAACCACCGGTGAGGCTGTCCTCGGACTCACCACGCACCGAGGTACTGAACGACAAGGTGTAGCTCTCGCCCGGCGTCAGGTCTTCCAGCGGGTCCACCGTGACCGCATTACCTTTTACCAGCAGGGCCGCGGGCACCAGGCCATCACTGCCTTCCAGCGTCACGGAGTCGCCATACACCAGGGTGCCGGCATCCAGCATCTGGTTAAAACGCACCCGCAGAGTGGAAAAATCCATGAATGGCAGCTGTTCACCATCCGGGATCACATTACGCACCGCCAGATCCGGGGAGGCCATGCGGCTGGACACAGGCCCATCGCTGGACAGCCGGGTAACGAAGTCCAGGCCACCATCCGGGAACACCGGGGAGCCGTTTTCCGTTTCTATGCCATTCAGTACCAACCGGTAACGGGTATGGGTTTGCAGCGGCGCATGCGGCTGCAGCATGACCCCCATGCCCTCATCCACTGACTGCGGCGCCTGCAGGGCCACCTGGTTATTGCCGGTATCAGGGCAATCCCCGTCCAGCTGGGCACATTCCAGTAACGTAAAGTGACTGGCATCCACCGTGACCGGGTGGGAAAACCGGATCGACAGCGGCGTCTTCGGTGCCAGATCCTGCTGACCGTCGTAGGGGAAACTGTAATAGACCTCACCGGTCTGCCAGTTTTCCAGGGTGGGCTCGTCACCGGCCTCACCGCCACAGGCAGCCAGCAATGCGGCTGCCGTAGCCAGAGATAGCGCTTTTAATTTCATCGCCATTAACTCCTAGAATTTGAGGGTGATGGAGCCGGAGAAAACATGCACATCGCCTTCCGCTTCCACGGTTTCGTAGGATTGCGGAAAGCTCGGGGAACGGCGGTCGTACAGATCGAACTCTCGCGGGTCGAGCTGTTGATACTGGTAGGCCAGATCAAAACGCACCGGGTAAGCCAGCACCGGGACAGACTTGTATTCCGCGGTGAGGCCCAGCCCCAGAATCATCTTGTCCGCATCCAGGTAGTTCACTTCCAGTGATGCGTTGGAATCCAGCGGCGATTCACTGAACGCCACACCGCCGGTTAGCTTGTAGGTGTCGTTGATATTGAATTCGCCACCGATACGCGGCACCACAATATCCTTGAAGCGCAGCTCGTAAGGCGCGCCGCCGGTGTTCACGGCCTGGTCCTTGATGGTATCGCCTTCCAGCTCTTCTTCCAGGCGCGACCATTCCTGCATTTCCAGGGTTACCCCAACGCGCCAGCGCTCCCGGCCATAGGCCAGACCGGCGGCATAGATATTCGGCTGATAGGAATCGATGGTGGTAATCGCCAGGTTGATGCCCGGGTCCAGCACGGTGCCGGGGATAGTGATGGTGGAATCCACCGTGGTGTTGGTGTTGGAGTAACCACGGTAACTGAACGCGGTTTCCAGCCCGTTGAACCAGCAGTTATCACCTTCACTGCAGAAGCTTTCGCCCCAGTCCATGTTGAGACCGAAGATCGGCCGGATGGAGGGTTTGGCCGACACATTCAGGGTTTCGTAGCTGGTTTCCCCAGCCAGTGTGGACGTGGCGACCAGCTCCGCTTCCGAATGCAGGGTAATCCGTGCGGACAGCCCCATATCCAGGCCACGCCAGATTTGTGTCCCGCCGCCCAGATTCAGAAACAGCGGCTGGCGACCGTATTCAAAATACTGGCCGGAGGTGGAAGTCTGCGAATTAAACGCCAGCATTTCCTCGCCGTATTTTTCCACGCCGAGCATAAAACCCAAGTACAGGGGATGGTCATACTGGGTCAGGGAAGTGAGGTCGGTCTTCATGCCCAGCAATACCTGCTGGGACGGTGAATCCTGGAGAATATCGCCATCGCGAAGCGGGGCGGCCCCACCACCGACAGAACGGGCACGCAGCTCATGGTCCGCGTGCAACAGGCCGGTGGTCAGCTCACCGCGGCTGTCCTTGGCCAGATAAGCCGGGTTGTAATAAGTCGCGGATACCTGGCTATTGAACATGGACAAGGCCTGGGCGGAGGCCAGGTCGGAGGGCAGCACCCCGTAGGTGGTGCCGATGTTTCCCATGCTGGCCATTACCGGTGACACAGACACAGCGCCAATTCCCGCCAGAACGGCAGGAAGTAATTTCCGTATTGTCATGAAGCTCTCCACAAGACGCGCCCGAAGCGGGGCCGTTGTTATTATTTGGCGGTACGCAAATTCAGGCGCACCTGATCGTTGTGCTGAGCAGTTTTTTGCTCAATATTATTGATACCATCGTGCCAACAATTGAGCGCGTTTAATCACGACAATGTCTCAAAAAATCACAGTGTTTACATATATACACAAAAGCAAACATATGAATTACATTCAAAATACGTCTTTCTTCGTACAAAACGCCTGAAAAGCCGCATCTTTACCCCGATGAGCAGCCATTACCCACGAAAAACATGGAGCGGATTGCACGACTGTTAACCTGACGACGAGACCGCAGGAACCGCGGCACAAACAGGGAAGATAACCGAGCGCGGTACCGCCAAGGCGGAGAGGCACACGCTGGGCAGAATGGCAGACAGCTTTGTGAATGTTTCTGCAAAAGCCGCGCTATTAGCGGCGACGACTTAACACCATGACAGGCACCAGCCCCAGCAACACCAGAGTCAGTGACGGGGCAGCGGCGCGTTGCCACTCCCCTTCGGCGGTAAGCTCATAGATACGCACTGCCAGGGTATCCCAGCCAAAGGGGCGCAACAAGAGGGTGGCGGGCATTTCCTTCATCACATCGATGCCCACCAGAAGCAAGGCCGTAAACAGCCCCGGCAGCATCATCGGCAGGTACACCCGGCGCCCCACCTCCGAAGCGGTTGCGCCCAGGGTGCGGGCCGCTTCCACCAAACTGGGGCGCACCTGTTGCAACGCGTTTTCCACCGGGCCGAAGGCCACCGCCAGAAAACGCACCACATAGGCCAGAATCAGCGCCGCCAACCCGCCCACAAGCGGGATCGCCAAACCCCACTGGTCCAGCCGGGCTTCCGCTGCGCTGAAGCTGACCATGATGCCCACCGCCAGCACCGAGCCGGGCAATGCATAACCCAGCGTAGCCAACTGCACCGAACCGGACACCGCCCGCGACGGCTGGTGGCGCTTGACCCAGGCCAGCCAGCTGGCCAGCACCAGCACCAGCGAGGCAGCCATGGCGCCCAGCAGGAAGGTGCGCCAAATCAAACTGAAGAAGCGGCTATCCAGCCCGTCGATGCCCGTGGCTACCACCCAGTACAACAGGCGACACACCGGCAGCAAAAAGGCCATGAACAGCACCGCAAAGGCGAAGGCGGAGATCAGCCAGGCACAACGTGGTCGCACGCGCATGACCTGCCGCCCTCCCAGTTCGCTGAAACGGGCACGGCGCCGACCACGGCGTTCCAGCCACAGGGAGACCAGCACAAACAACAACAACAGCGACGCCAGTTGCGCCGCCGCCTGCAAGTTGAACAGGCCATACCAGCTTTTATAAATGGCAGTAGTAAAGGTATCGAAGTTGAATACCGACACCGCCCCGAAGTCCGCCAGGGTTTCCATCAGCGCCAGCGCCAACCCGGCGGCAATGCCCGGCCGCGCCATGGGCAACGCCACCTTGAAGAAGGCGCGGACCGGGCCGTCGCCAAGAATCCGCGCCTGCTCCAGCACGGCACGGCCCTGGGCCTGAAAGGCCAGCCGCGCCAGCATGTACACATAGGGGTAAAGCACCAGCGAGAGGGTCACCACCACCCACAGGGGGTGGCGGGCGCTGAAGCCGGGGAAGGCATTCCACCAGCTGCGCATCTGGGTCTGGATCGGCCCGGCATAGTCGAGCAGATCCACCAGCACGAACGCCAGTACATAGGCGGGCATGGCCATGGGCAGCAGTAACGCCCATTGCAGCCAGCGACGACCGGGAAAATCCAGGGTGGCCACACACCAGGCCAGGGTGATGCCCAGCAGCGACACGCCAATGGCCACGCCGATCATCAGGAATACCGTGTTGCCGATCAGGCGCAACAGCACCGTGTCCATCAGGTGCTGCCAGGTCGCCCATTCCTGCTGTCGCCAGGCAGCGAGCAGCACCAGAATGGGCACCACGACCAACAGGGCCAGCGCAATCACGCTGGCCCCACTGAACGAAAACGCGCCGCGCCGAATCACCGGTTAGCGGTATCCGGCACGGTCCATCAGTTTCACCGCCTCCACCTGGAGAGCACCGGCCACACTCACGTTCAGATCATCAGACTTGAACTCGCCCCAGGAGCGCACTTCTTCCGGGGGAGTCACCGACGCATTTACCGGGTATTCCAGGTTGCGGTCGGCCAGCAGCTGCTGGGCGGCGGGCTGGGTCATCCATTCCAGCAGGGCTTTGGCTTTCTCCGGGTGCGGTGCGTGCGTCGTGATGCCGGCACCGGAAATGTTCACGTGCACGCCACTGCTCTCCTGGTTGGCCCAGAACAGCCCCAGCGGCAGCTGCGGGTTATCGCGCTTCATGCGGCCGTAGTAGTAGGTATTAACAATGCCCACATCACATTGGCCGGCAACGATGGCTTCCATCAAGGCGGTGTCGTTGGAGAACACATCCGTGGCCAGGTTGGCCACCCAGCCACGCACGATTTCCTCGGCCTTTTCTTCGCCCAGGCGCTCAATCATGGTCGCCACCAGCGACTGGTTGTAGACCTTCTTGGAGGTGCGCAAGCACAAGCGCCCTTTCCATTTCGGGTCGGCCAGGTCTTCGTAGGTGGACAGCTCACTGGGCTGCAACCGGTCCTTGGAATACACCAGTGTGCGGGCGCGCACGGTCAAGCCGTACCATTGCTTTTTCGGGTCGGTGAGCGCATCGGGCACATTGTTTTTCAGCACCACGGATTCCACCGGGCTGAGCAGGCCTTTTTCTGCCGCATTCCACAGGTTGCCGGCGTCCACGGTGATCAGCATATCCGCCGGAGAGCGCTCACCCTCGGCCTGCAGACGGGCGGTGAGGGCCGAGGCATTGTCGGTGATGTAGCGGATACGCACACCGGTGGCCTCGGTGTAGGCATCGAACACCGGCTTGATCAGGTGATCGTTGCGGGAGGTATACACCACCAGTTCTTCATCGGCGGTCGGTTCGGAACACCCCCACAGACCAGACGCCATTACCAAGGCGCCAACTAAGATGCCAAACACGCGCATATCCATTCGCTCCAATTATTCGCAAACAAGAATGATTCTTAATTTCCGCCAGTATGGCAGCTAACGCGAGCCAGCTCTAGCGCCAAACGCTGGTGGTTTTGCCCGGGCCGGCAAATCCGTGGTTCGCCCCATGGCCTGACGGGCAAAAAAAACTTTCACCGGGCCGGCCTGATTCACCCAGCGCATACCAGTGTTACGCAACCAACGCACCGGCATGGCACGCTGCTCGAACAGGGACTGAAAGCCGCGCATGGCATTCTGCATCAGCAGGTTCTCACCGCGGCGGCGGCGCTGATAACGCGCCAGGGCAGCCGGGTCGGCACAGCCGCGCCCCTGCTCACTGGCCCGCGCGATTTCTTCTGCCAACACCGCCGCATCCAGCAACCCCAGGTTCACACCCTGTCCGGCCAATGGGTGTATCACGTGGGCCGCATCGCCCACCAGCGCCAGGCCAGCCGCCACATACTGACTGGCGTGACGTTCCTGAATCGGAAATACCGCCCGCTCGCTGAGCAGGGTCACCGGCCCCAGGGCGTCGCCCACGGCGGCCTGCAACTCTGCCGCGAAAGAGACCGCATCTTTCTCGCGCAGTTCCGCAATCCGTTCCGGCCAGCCAGACCAGACGATGGAACATTGCCGCTGGCCCCCTTGCTCCGCGTCCGAGAATAACGGCAACAACGCCAGCGGCCCGCTTTCCATAAAGACCTGCCGGGCACAGGCGCCATGGGCCTGCGCAGTGGCGATGGTCGCCACCAATGCATGATGGCCACTGTCGCGCGGACCACCACTGATACCCGCCTGTTCGCGCACCTGCGAACGGGCACCGTCGGCCCCCACCAGCAGGTCTGCCTGCCAGAGGGTATCGCCACTGCGCACCGCCCATTGCCCGGTGTCGGCATCACGGCGCAGGGCATCCACCTGCACGCCGCACTGCCAGTCCAGCGTCGGCAAGGTAGCTGCTTTCTGGTACAACGCGGCGGCCAGGTGGCCGTTTTCCAGCAACCAGCCCAGGCTCTCGGCGCCTACGTCTTCAGCCTGAAACAGCACCTCGCCAGTGCCATCCTGGTCCCACACCTGCATGGCACTGTAGGGCTGCACCCGCGACGCATCCAGATAATCCCACACCCCGGTATTGCGCAGCAGCCAATGGCTGGCTTCGGTAAGCGTGGACACCCGCAACTGCGCCTTGCCCTGCGGCAGGGCCGGGGCAGGGGCACCGTCCAGCACGGTCACCGTCAATCCCTGCTCTGCCAGCAGCACCGCCAGCAACCCACCGGTCATGCCACCGCCAACGATGAGGATGTGTTGTTCGTTACTGCCAGTCATATACTTCACCCAAAGGACGGAAATGCCCTCTCCACCGTCAGTACTATTCAACCAGCCGCGAACGTTTAAAGTGTAAAGTTCAAACGCGAGACGGGTTTGGCGCCACGCTGAACGGAAGGTGTTTCGCGCTGAACGCGGGTTCGGACTTCGGGTACCGGGAACCCCTTGCACGCGCTTTTCAACTTTAAACTTTGAACTTTCAGCTGCTCTTAAAGCCCCATGGCCCGTTTCGCAAAACCACTACGCAGCCCGGGCAGAATATCCATGGCCACCAACCCCAACTGGCGACTGTGCGCAAACAGCGGTTGCTGCACCCGGAACAGTTCCGGTACCCAGCGGGATGCCTGACTGATCAGGGCCTGATCCTTTTCCCGTTTTTGTGCGTAGGCCTGCAGGGTCGCCAGGCTACCGGGGTCGGCATTGCCGCCTACGGTCTGCGCCAGCGCCAGCAGATCCCGCACCGCCAGATTAAAGCCCTGCCCGGCTACCGGATGCAGGGTGTGAGCGGCATTACCGACCACCACGCCATGGGGCACCACCTGGGCACAGGCCTCGGTGAGGATCAGCGGGTAGCGCTGGCGTTCACCGATACCACAAAGCCGTGGCGCCTCTGCCGGGCAACGACCTTGCAGCTGCGCCAGTGCTTCGTCGTCCGCCAACGCCATCCACTGGTCCACCTGCGCCCGCGGGCCGGTCCACACAAGCGCCATGCGCTGGTCGGGCAGCGGCAACAGGGCCAGTGGGCCGTCATTCAGAAAGCGTTCGCAGGCGATTCCCTTGTGGGGCTCTTTCAGGGACAGGTTAGCGATCAACGCATCGTGACCAGTGTCGTGGTCACGGGCGCTAATGCCGAGCCACTCCCGGGTCTTGGACCGGGCGCCGTCGGCGGCGATCAA
>NZ_LWFX01001028.1:0-7777 GCF_001635175.1 Alcanivorax sp. HI0083
ATTGAGAACCCGGCGAACAAACACCAGCAGCAACAGGCTGGTAACCGCGAAAATAGTGAGTTCCCAGGTCGTGTCATCAATCAGGCCGAGAAATTTCAGGCTGCCGACCAGCAGGGCCGCGATGCCGAAAAAGATCACCACCAGGCCAGAGACGGCAAATTCGGCGATCATCAGAGCGAGCCCGGCGATAATCCAGTAACTGTATTCCGGCATATCCATACCTGTGTTCCTGTGCATTATTCTGATGCACAAAGATAGCACGTTGGTGACAGGTTCGTCGGTAGGAAATGGCTGAAAATGAGAGAGACGAGTTCAAAGTTGAAAGTTACAAAGCGCGAGAGGGCCATTCAGCAACCGTTGAAAGTTGTCGCTGCGGCTCAACACCGTGCGCTATTCAACATCTCCTGTTTTGGGCCTCGTTCTACTTTGCGGCGCGGCGCAGATGTCTGCCGGGTGTCTCCAGAACCTGCCCGCGCTTTTCAACTTTAAACTTTCACCTTTCAACGGGTTAGTGCTGATGGCCGCCCACGCCATGGGCGTGCTTGTGGGCTTTCTCGTCGTCGGTGGCATCACGGATATCGGTAATTTCCACCACGAAGCGCAGGGACTTGCCAGCCAGCGGATGGTTGGCGTCCACGTCCACGGTTTTCAGGCCCACTTTCAGAATGGTGAGCATGCGGGGGCCTTCGTCGGTGGAAACGGTGACCACCTTGCCCGGTTCCAGTTTGCCTGCGTGTTTCAGGTACTTGCGGGAAATGCGTTGAAACAGCTCGTTGTTGTACTCGCCGTAGGCGTCTTCCGGGCTGATGGTGACATCCACTTCATCGCCGCTGTTCTTGCCTTCCAGGGCCGTTTCCAGCCCCTTGATGATGTTGTTGTAGCCGTGCAGGTAGGCCATGGGCTCGCCGGTGTCCCGGGAGCTTTCAATTTCGCTGCCGTCATCGGCGTTGAACAGGCTGTATTGCAAGGTGACAACCTTGCCGTTTTCGATAGTCATGCAAGCCACTCCAGGGGGCAGAAAATGGGGAGCCGGGTGCGGGCCCAGGGTGGCAGCATTGTGCCGCCAGCCCGGGTCGCAGGCAATTATGCTTGTTGTTTGCGTAGCAGTTCGCCGGCCAGTGCCGGGCCGGTCCACAGGCTGGGCAGCAGAATCAGGGACACGGGCACCGCTGTTACCACGATAAATTTCTGCAAGGCGTCAATGCCGCCATCACCGATGCTGATCAGAATAGCGGCGCTGGCACCCATCATGATGCCCCAGAATACCCGTATGGCAGAGGGCGGCTCTTCCGTGCCGGTCATCACCACCGACACGCTATAGGTCATGGAGTCACCGGTGGTGGCCACGAAGATGGTGGTCAGCACCAGAAACAGGCCAGACAGCAAGGTACCCCAGGGCAGGGCCTGAGTGGTTGCCAGCAAGGCGGCGGGCAGATTAAAGCCTTCGAAGGGTTTGGAAATAATACCGGGCTGGGTAATTTCCAGGGAGATGCCGGTGCCGCCGACAATAGTGAACCAGAAGCAGGTCACCAGCGGGGCCACCAGGGCCACTACGCCGACCAGCTCGCGCAGAGTCCGCCCGCGTGAAATGCGTGCCACGAACAGGGCCATCAGCGGACCGTAGCCAATAAACCAGCCCCAGAAAAACACCGTCCACCAGTCCAGCCAGCCAGGATCTCCACGGAAGGTGGCCATGGGGAAAAACTCACCCAGGTAGGTGCCAAGTCCCTGCACGAAACCATCGATGATGAACGCGGTTGGGCCGGCGATCAGGATAAATGCCATCAGCGCAATGGCGAGCAATACATTGAAACGGCTGAGTATCTGGATGCCCCGGTTTACGCCGCTGATGGCGCTGATGGTGTAGATCAGCACCAACCCCAGAATAACGGCCACCTGGGTGCTGTAGCTGTCGGCGATACCAAACAGCGCATTCAATCCGAAGCTGACCTGCAGGCCGAGAAAGCCGATGGGCCCGACGGTGCCGGCCACCACGGCCAGTACACAGCAGGCATCCACAATCGCCCCGCCGGGGCCGTGCAGGATGCGCTCACCGAACACCGGGTAAAGCAGGGTGCGGGGCTTTAACGGCAAGCCCTTGTCATAGTGCAGCACCATCAGGGTGATGCTGGTCAGGCAACCGAGAATGGCCCAGGCAAGGAACCCCCAGTGCATGAAGCTTTGTGCCAGGGCGTTGGTGCCTTGCTCCAGAGGGCTGCTGGCTTCGCCAAACAGGGGCGGTGCCGATACAAAGTGGGCGATGGGCTCCGCCGCGGCCCAGAACACCCCGCCCCCGGCGAGCAGGGTACACATGATGATCGATACCCATTTGAAAGTGGACAGCTCCGGTTTTTCCATGCCGCCGAGGCGCACATTGCCCACCCGGCTGATGGCCAGATACAGGGAGATGAAGAAGGTGGCGAGCATGAGTAGCTGCCAATAGGCGCCAAACAACTTGGTGGACCAGGCAAAGCTGGTCTGTACCCAGGCGGCGGTTTGTTCAATATCCCAGAGGGACAGACCTACAAACAGCAGGATCAGGCCGCCGCTGAGAATAAAGACCGGTATATCGACGGCCTGGAAGGTGCGAGACAAGAAAGACATTGTGGTCTCCTGTGAGACGCGACCGGGACGCAGGCGTTGCTGCGGCGAACAAGGAGACCAGAACGGAAAACCCGGAAACTGCGGCCAGGACCTTGGGTCACAGGTGAATGGCGCGTTGCGCAAACGCATGAAACAGTGGGGTTATTCTACATGACCTTGCCGGTGGGCGGCAGCCGAGCCGCTGTTATGCGTCGGGATGCAGGCCCAGTGCCTTGCGATCTTTGCCGTTACGAATCTCGCCCAACAGGCGGTTGGATTGCCGGTACCAGTTACGCCGACCGCGTGGGCCCCATTTGAACCGTTTGTAGGTCCACTGGTACTGGCTCAGGTTGCGGTCAATGCAGCGCTGCAGGCTGCTGTTCATGGCGGTGAGAATATCGGTGGTGTCACTGGCCTGTTCGATGGCCGGGGCCTCTTCGAAGTGAAGGTGGATATCGTTCACTCCACCCTCGCCGCGAATGCAGGAAACGATAAACACATGGGGGCGGTAACGCTGGACGAGTTTGTCGATCAGCGCGGGAGTGGGCACGTCATAGCCGAAAAACGGCACCGAGGGATTGCTGCGGTTGCCCGGATTATGGTCGGAAAGAATACCCAGGGTGCCGCCGGCTTTCATGGCCGCCAGCGCTTTTTTGACCCCCTGACTGTTGGTGGGAATCAGTACCGAGCCGGTGCGCTCTCGTGCTGCCTTGACCATGGCATCCATCAGCGTGGCCGGGTGAGGCTGGTACATGATCAGGGTCTTGTCCCGGCTGCCCTTGTCGCCCACATACAGGTTACTGATTTCCCAGCTGCCTTGATGCAGTGACAGCATCAACACCGGCCGTTCGCTGGCGCAGGCATCGAGAAAGGCCTGCTCGCCGTGGATATGGGTAACCCGCGACAGGGTTTCTTCCACAGGCCGGTGCCATACATGGCTGAATTCGGTGAGCGTGCGGCCCAGTTCGCGCAGGCTCTGGCGGCCGATTTTTTTGGCTTCCGCGTAGGACATTTGCGGGTGGGTGGCCAGCAGGTTGATCAACACCACCCGGTAGGCGCTGGCATAGCGCAGCGGCACCAGGGTAATCAGGGTGGCAATGGCGGCACCGAATCCGGTGACCAGCGGCAAGGGAAGCCAGGCAAGCAGGCGGACCACCATCCACAGACGGCGGCCTGGGTATTGTTTATTCATGTGTCAGTTCAATGGTCAGGGTTTCGCCATGCTGCGGAACCCGAAAATGTGCGTGTTCAATGTGTTGTTCTGTCAGGGCTCGAGCCAGCGCTTTTGGCGGTGCATCCATGGGTTCGTCAGTAAGCACGAAGGTGCCCCAGTGCATGGCCAGGGACTGGCGCGCCTGAATATCCTGATGGATTTTCACCGCTTCCGCCGGGTTGATATGCACCGGCGACATGAACCAGCGCGGCTCGTAGGCCCCGATAGGTAATAATGCCAGATCTACCGGCCCGAATACCTGACCAATTTCGTTAAACAGCGGTGCATAGCCGGTGTCACCGGCAAAATAGAGGCTGAAATCCGGGAAATTCAGACGCCAGCTGCACCACAGGGTCTGGTTGTGGTCGTTGGGGCCGCGCCCGCTGAAGTGCTGGGCGGGCAGGCAGAAAGCCTCTACCTGGCCGTGGTAGTCGCTCTGCCACCAGCCCAGCTCGATGATCCTTTCCACCCCCAGCTTGCGCAGCCAGGCGGCGATACCCTGGGGTACGAACCAGAGAATGTCGCGGCCGAAGCGGGCCTGTAGTTGCTTTACCGATGCCTTGTCCAGGTGATCATAGTGGTTATGGGAGACCAGCACGGCATTGATATCGGGTAGCTGGTCAATGGTCAGCGCCGGCGGTACTGCCCGCTTTGGGCCGGCAAAAGTGAACGGAGAGCAGCGATCGGAAAACACCGGGTCGGTGAGCAGGTTCCAGCCCCGGTGCTGGAACAGATAGGTAGCGTGGCCGATCCAGGTGATCTGTGGGCGGTTGCCCGGCTGACGCAGCTGTTCCGGGTCCGGGGTGTGCAGGGGGAAGGACTGGTGGCCGGGAAAGCGCCCGCGCGATTCCCACTGCCAGCGCAGGAAGGCGCCGAGCCCGTGATGCGGAGTGGCAAACCGGTTGCGAAAGGCGTGCTTGCGGCGCTGGCTGGCGGGTTCCTCGGCGGCCAGCGCGGCTAGTCGCTGACGGTCGATCATGCCGGTTTCTGTAGCCCCGCCACGGCGCCCTCGATGGCGTCCAGATCCGGGATTACCGCCAGGTCGCCGCCCACCTGAATGTACATGGCTTCTGCCGGGCCGGTATCCACCGGCTCTTCCACCGGATCGTCCTTGGCCACTTTCATCAGGCGGGGAATCCCCTGCACGATCACCGCATAAAAGGGGGCCTGGTTGGCGACGGTATTGAGTACCGCGATGCGGGCATCCTGGCCGATGGTGACCTGGCCGGACTCGTTGAGTTTCTCAAACGACAGCAGCGGAATTTGCTGGTCGCGCCAGCTCAGCCAGCCCAGCAGCCATTCGGGACCATGGCCCGGGCGATCCGGCTGGCGCAATGGAATCACCTCGGCCACGATAATATTGGGCACCAGCCAGGGGCGCCCCTGCATGGGGATCAGCAGGCTGGAAATATCGGAGGGCAACTGCGCCATAGTGCTGTTCCTTTTCTTGTCATCATGTCGTCGCGGGCCGGTTGTGGCCGAGCGCGAGCCGTCACTGTTGTTGGTGCTACTGATGTTGCGGAAGCGGAGCCTGTGCCAGCTCCCTTCTTACCCGCTCCACCAGCTGCAGTGCAAGTTGTTCGGGGGAGCCATTAAAGCTGACGCAGCCGGTTTCCCGTACCGAGTCTGGCTGGCTGCTGACGGCACAGGTGTCTGCGCTTTGTGCCCACACCGGGCAGCCGGTGGCGGCCAGGCGCGGCGCGGCGATGGCGCCGTCGTTGCCCATGCCGGAAAACAGAATGGCGCCACAGGCGTTGCCAAAACCCTCGCCCACATGCTGGATAACCTGGTCGATTGAGGGCGCATAGGGGCCTTCCCAGGTCTCGCCGGTGGACTGGATACGGCCGTCGTGGCGAAAGCGCACGGCGTACTCTACCGGCACAATGGCCAGCTCGCCGTGTCGCAGGGCTTCCCCGTCCACACCGATCTTGCACTGGATCGGGTTATCCCGCCCCAGCACGCCGCACAGGGTCTCCAGAAAACTGCCGTCGATGTGTTGCGCCAGCACGAAGGCCACGGGCAGATTGGCCGGCAGGCAATCGAGAAACAGTTTCACCGCGGCCGGGCCACCCAGGCTGGCGCCCAGCACCCACACCTGCCGGGGGCGGTCGCCGGGGCGAATGGCCTGGAATTCCCGGGGTTGGGGGATGCGTATCTGGGGTGGTCGCTGGGGGATCACGTCCAGGCGCTCTTCCACGGCCGGTTTGCCGATAAAACTTACCAGTTTGGTGACCAGGCGCCGTTCCCATTTGGGGTAGCGAGCATCGGTGCGGGCCGGTGCCTGGCCATCACAGAACAGAATCGGTACCTGGGCGCGCTCCAGCAGGTCGTCGAGAAAGTGCTGCCAGCGGTCTTCGCTGGACAGGTCCACCACCCACAGATCCAGGGCGTCAGGTTCCAGCCAGCGGCCTTCCAGAGCGTCCGGTTCGGTGCTGACCAGTACCTGATAGCCCTGGCCCTTTACCGCACTGGATAGCAGGTGCCCCTGCAATGTGCTGTCGGCAATCACGCCGACACGGCCGGGCGCGGTCATCCGTTATCCGTTTCCTGCAGTTCACCCAGCAGTTCGCGAATGGTAGACAGCAGCTCGTTCTCCTGGAACGGTTTGCCCATGTAGCAGTTCACGCCAATGTCGAAAGCCCGCTCGCGGTGTTTCTCACCGGTGCGGGAGGTGATCATGATGATCGGTACGTCCTGCAGTCGGCTGTCGTGGCGTACATGGGTGGCGACTTCGAAACCGTCCATGCGCGGCATTTCGATATCCAGCAGCATCACATCCGGGCGAATATCTTCCAGCTTGGCGATGGCGTCGATGCCGTCTTTGGCGGTGACCACTTCGTAGCCATTGCGCTCCAGCAGGCGGGTGGTCACCTTGCGCACGGTAACCGAGTCATCGGTGACCATGACCAGCGGCGTGTCACGCTGCGGCAGCGCGTCTTCCTCTGGCTCCTGGGGCAGTGTCGGCACCACCTCGCCGGACGCCAGAGCCGTGGTCTGCACGTGGGCCGCACGGATCAGGGAGTGGATATCCAGAATGATCACCACGGAACCATCCCCGAGGATGGTGGCGCCGCTGATGCCGGCTACCGTGGCCAGCTGCGGGCCCACCGCTTTCACTACCACTTCGCGGGAGCCGACCAGGTCGTCTACCACGATGGCCACCGTGTGTTCGGTGCTGCGAATCAGCAGTACCGGCATGGGGGTGGTCTGGTTTTCCAGGTGTGGCACCCGGTTGCCGTGCACAAAGTGGCCCAGGTACTGCAGTTCGTAATCCTGGCCCACATAGGTGTAAACCGGGTTCTCTTCCTCGAAGTAGTGCTGCAGTTCGAACGGACTGATCCGCACGATACCTTCGATCTGGTTCAGCGGAATCGCGTAGGAGTCCTCCGCCGCCTTCACCATCAGGGCGCGGTTCATGGCCAGGGTAAACGGCAGGCGGATGATGAAGCGAGTGCCCTGCCCTTTACGGGAGTCGATGGTGACCGAGCCGCCCATCTGCTTGATTTCACTGGCGACCACATCCATGCCTACGCCGCGCCCGGAAATCTGGGTCACGGCGGCGGCGGTGGAGAAGCCGGCGTGGAAGATGAACTGCTGAATTTCCTGCTCGGAAAGTTGCGCGTCGGCGGCGATCAGGCCTCGCTCGATGGCTTTTTGGCGCACCGCATCGGTATCGATGCCTTTGCCGTCGTCGGACAGGGTGATGACCACCTCGCCCCCTTCACGACCCAGTTCCAGGTTGATGCGGCCGGTGCCGTCCTTGCCGGCAGACTGACGGCCTTCGCGGGTTTCGATGCCGTGGTCCACGGCATTACGCAGCATATGCTCCAGCGGGGCGACCACTCGCTCCATCAGGGAGCGGTCCAGTTCGCCTTCCGGGTTGAGCACATCGAAGTCCACGCGCTTGTCCACTTCGCCGGAAATCTGCCGAACGATACGACGCAGGCGCGGCGTAGGCATGGATGTGGTCGCCAGTGAAAT
>NZ_LWFX01001029.1:0-7786 GCF_001635175.1 Alcanivorax sp. HI0083
ATCGAGTACCCTGGAAATCGCACCTGTTGTTATTGCCGCTTCCGGCATTGTGGGTGCTTCCGAGCTCACCGGTGACTGGGCGATGGTGACTCCGCCTCTACGGTGTATATATTCCATGCCTGCGGCGCCGTCTTCATTGGCCCCCGTGAGGATCACGCCCAACAAGTGGCGGCCATAAACCGCGCCGGCAGAGTAAAACAGTTCGTCTATGGCCGGCCGGGAAAAGAGTACAGGCCTTCCCGTAGAGAAAGCCAGTGTCTGATCCTCTTCCACCAACATATGGTAGCCCGGCGGCGCCACATAGACATGCCCGCCGAGGATGGGCTCCTTGTCTTCCGGGGAGATCACTGGCAATGCACAGTAGCGGGCCAACAGCCATGGCATGCGGTTGTCCGCACTGGCATGCTGGTGCTGGACCAACATGATCGGCAACGGAAAATCCTCAGGAAGCGCGGACAGGATGCGCGTATAGGCATTCAGCCCACCCCAAGACGCGCCCATCACGATTGCCCTGACTGCTCCCTTGCAAGTGCTCACGATGAGTGGCCGCTGCCCTCCTCACCCCGGGTCTTGCCTGCTTCATAGGCGGCCCGATGTGCCTGGGCTTCTTTGAGTTTGGCTTGCAGTTCACGGCGCTGCTTGTCCAGCCCCAGAAAAAAATCCACCTTGCTCTTGAGGATCAACGGATCCAGGGGCTTGAACAGATAATCCACGGCCCCGGCCTGATACCCTTTAAAAACGTACTTCTTTTCCTTGCTAATCGCCGTCACGAAGATAATGGGGATAGTCTGGGTGTCCTTGCGCTGGCGCATCAGCTCGGCCACTTCAAAACCGTCCATGCCCGGCATCTGCACGTCCAGCAGCACCAGGGAAATATCTTCCTTAAGCAGAATTTTCAGCGCCTCCTGCCCGGAGTGCGCTTTCAGGAGGGTTCGCCCCTCCCCTTCGAGGACTGCCTCAAGCGACACCAGGTTGGCCGGCTGATCATCCACCAATAGCAGTTTCTGCTCAATCATCGGTTGTCTCTAGTCATGCGTGGTGTGGAAACTGCCGTTTGCGAAAAATGCGCAACGGCTTGTTGATAACATCGAACGTGTCTTCCTGGCCGCTGAACCGCAGGCTTTCCTTGGTTCCCAGGCACAGGTAGCCGCCCATATCCAGGCTCTCACTAAACAGCCTGATCACCCTCTCCTGCAGAGGCCTGTCAAAGTAGATCAAGACATTTCGGCACAGGATAACGTGCATTTCACCAAAAACCTGATCCGTTGCCAGATCATGATCGGCAAAAACGATATTGCGTTTCAGCCGCTGCTCCATGATTACGCTGTCATAACGCGCAGTGAAATAGTCAGACAGGGAATGCTTGCCACCGGCACGCCGGTAGTTGTCACCATACTGTTTGACCGCTTCAATGGAGTAAATGCCCTTTTTGGCCGACGCCAACACATTCTTGTCGATATCCGTGGCGTAAATCATGGCCCGGTCGTAGAGCCCTTCCTCCTCCAGCAATATCGCCATGGAATAGATCTCTTCGCCGGTTGAACAACCTGCGTGCCAGATCTTGATAAAAGGAAAGGTCTTGAGAACCGGCACCACGTCTTCACGGAAGGCGCGGTAAAAATCCGGGTCCCGGTACATCTCTGTCACGTTCACGGTCAGGTCGTTAAGCAGCGTGACGAAGAAGGGCCGGTCGCGCAGAACCTTGTCGGTCATTTCCATGATCGACGCAAAGCCTGACATGGTCAGGCGATGCATGATCCGCCGACGCATGGAAGCGCGGCTATAGGACCGGAAGTCGTAGCCGTACATCTGGTAAATCGCCTCCAGTAACAGGCGAATTTCGATGTCCTCGACACTAACTTCGTCATCGTCGATCGGGTATGTTTCAGCCATAACGCTATTCCGCCACGGTTCCTGTCTTCATAAAGTGACTGCGGACATGTTTTGCACCCACTACTTGTGCAGCCAGACCCGTAGCAACGAGGTAAGCTTCGCCATATCAATGGGCTTGGAGCAGTAATCATTGGCCCCGGCTTCAATGCATTTGGCGCGGTCATCCTTCATGGCCTTGGCCGTCAACGCCAACATCGGCAGCTTGCTGAAACGAGCCTGTTCACGAATCCGCCCCATGGCTTCATAGCCATCCATTTCCGGCATCATGATATCCATTAACACAATGTCGATGGAGGGATTTTCATCCAGCGATTCCAGCGCCTCGCGGCCATTATTGGCGATACTGATGGCAAAACCCAACTCTTCCAGCTGCGCCGACAGCGCGTAGATATTACGCATGTCGTCATCCACCAGCAGCAATTGCTTGCCTTCGAAAATGTCATCGCGATGCTCGATGGATTCCGCAGTCGGGCGGCGATTGGCCGGCAAGGTGGATTCCAGCCAGTGCAGGAACAGGGACGCTTCGTTGAGCAGTCGCTCGTGGGAGCGTTCCGTCTTGAGAATGATACGGTCCGCATACTTGCGCAGTTTCGCCTCTTCTTCGCGGGTCATGTCCTTGCCGGTATAAACCACCACGGGAACACTGTCGTAGTCGTCACTGGCATGGAGCTTTTCCAGCAGCTCGAAACCGCTCATGTCCGGTAGTGTCAAATCCAGAATCATGCAGTCGAACACGGTATTCTGCAGGGCATCCAGTGCTTGCTGGCCGCTAGTTGCAGCGGTGATTTCAACCCCTTTCTGGTCGAACAGCTCACGGATACTTTCGTGCTGGATTTCACTGTCTTCCACCACCAGAAGGCGGCGCACATTGGTTTCGATAGCGCCTTCAATTTTGGCGAAAGCAGAGAGAATGTCGTCCTGATTGGCTGGCTTGGTCATGAAATCCAGCGCCCCCAGTTCCAGCGCCTTCTTGCGCTCATCACGCCCGGACAGGAAGTGCACCGGGATGTCCTTGGTGCGCGGGTCCGCCTTGAGCTTTTCCATGACTTCCCAGCCATCGATACCCGGCAGGCCAATGTCCAGAATAATCGCGCTGGGCCGGTAATGGCTGGCATATTCCAGCCCATCCTCACCGTCGTGACAGATATGGCCTTCCAGGCCGTAGTCCGATGCCAGCTCGACCAGAACCCGGGCAAACTCTTTGTCGTCTTCGACAATCAGCACGGTTTTTTCCCGGACCACGAAATCGTCGCCATTGGTATCCAGCGGTGTCATCGACGCGGTATGGGCTTCCGCGTTGCTGCCGATGTCTTCGTCGGCATGACCGGCTGCGGCATTATTGATTTCAAGCGCATCGGCGCTGCCAACGGGCAAATAGAGCATAAAGGTAGCGCCCTGCCCTTCACCGTCGCTATGCAGGCCGATTTCCCCGCCCAACAAACGCGCCAGCTCACGGGAAATGGTCAGGCCCAGGCCAGTGCCGCCATATTTACGGCTGGTGGTGCCATCGGCTTGCTGGAAGGCCTCGAAAATCAACTTCTGTTTTTCATCCGCAATTCCGGTGCCGGTATCGATCACCGCAAACTTCAGCGTCTGCCCCGGTACCAGGTGGCGCGAAGGCAACGCTTCGGAAGCATCCGGTTGCGTGATACTCAGCGTTACCGATCCTTGCTCGGTGAATTTCAGTGCATTGGAAAGCAAATTCTTGATGATTTGCTCAAGACGCTGACGGTCTGTGTAGAAGTGCTCAGGCAACGTATCACCAAGCTCGACCTTGAAATCCAGATTGCGGCTCTCGGCAACGTGGGCGAAATTCCGGCGGAAGTGCTCCACGATTTCCGGTGGCGACAGGTCGTCAATGATGACATCCATCTTGCCTTCCTCGATCTTGGAAATATCGAGGATGTCATTGATCAGGCTAAGCAGGTCCGAGCCCGCAGAATGGATAACCTGGGCGTGCTCTACCTGCTTTTCCTCCAGGTTGCCGCGTTTATTCTGCCCCAGGGCATTGGACAGGATCAGAATCGAGTTGAGCGGTGTGCGCAGCTCGTGGCTCATGGTCGACAGGAATTCGGATTTATAACGGGAAGACATCTCCAGCTCGCGAATCTTGTCTTCCAGTTCATGGCGCAGCAGCTCAAGCTCGTCATTCTTCTGCGCCATTTCTGATTTCTGCTCCGTCAGCATCCGCGCCTGCGCTTCAAGCTCTTCATTGGTAACGCGCAGCTCTTCCTGCTGGGCCTGCAGGCTTTCTTCAGATGCCCGCAACGCCTGGGTTTGTGATTCCAACTCTTCGTTGATGGCTTTCAGCTCTTCCTGCTGCTGCTGCAGGCGAGATTCGGAGGCAGACAGTTCCATGGCCTGCTCTTCCAGGTCTTCATTGGCCTGGGCCATTTCCGTTTTTTGCCGCTCCAGAGCATCAGCCTGGGACTGTGTCTGCTCCAGCATGAGCGCGAGACGAAAACGGCTTTGCGCACTGTGCAAGGACACGGAAATGACGGCCACGCACTGCTCCATAAAGGCCAGGTCATCATTACTGAAGTCCCGGAACGCGCCGATTTCGAGCACGCCTTTCACTTCGTCCTCGTGGACAATAGGCATCACCATCACATTGCGCGGCTGGCCGGTACCGGTGCCGGACGCAATGCTGATGTAATCATCCGGCACCTGCTCCAGCAGAATGCTCTTGCGCTCCAGTGCGCACTGCCCCACCAGGGACTCCCCCAGACGAAATTCATTGGCCAGATGTTTACGCCGCTGCATGGCGTAGGAACTGCTCAGGGTGAGCAACTGCGTGTCCGGATCATAGCTGTAAAATGCACCCACCTGCGCCTCAACCACCGGCACCAGGAAACTCAGCATGTTATTGCCAAGCTGTTCGAATCCCATCTCCCCGCGCATGCGGTTATTCAGCTCAGCCAGATGGTTCTTCACCGTTTCCTGGCGACGATCTTCGGTATGGCGCGCCACCAAAGCATCGCGCATTTTACGGATAGCGTGTAGCAAGTGGCCGGTTTCATCCCGGCCGCCTTTCTCGATACGGGTATCCCACTTGCCATTGGCAATGTTGTCTGCCGCATCAACCGCGCCTTCCAGCGGCAGGGTAATGGCCCGGGTCACGCGCAAGGCGATGAGTGCCAACAAGGTGAACGCCACCAACCCGAGAAAGAGCCCGATTTTCTGGGTACCCAGATTATCTGAACGGCTCTTGTTCAGGGTGTCACGAAACGCTTCGTAACGCTGTTGCTCAAACGCTTTCTGGTTACCTTCGTAGGTATCCTGCAGGGCTCTGACATGCCCTATACGCTGGTAAAGATCATCCGACGAACCGTTATTGGTAATCAGGCTGCGGGCCAGCGCCGTCGCTTCGTCGATATAGGCGGTAAAATTGCGTCGCAATTCTTCCACACCAGCGGAAAGCGTTGGATCGGTGCGTCGAATGTCACCCAGCCGCTGCTCGAAGGCCGCCGCCCTGGACTGAGCTTCTTCCAACAGGTCCGGGTCCGCCTGGGTTATGGCCGCGATGTAGGATTCGCTAATAGCGATAAAATCCACATTATTCGCATTGATCAACTCAAGAACCGGGAAGTCCTGGCTTTCAATCCGCTTGAGATGATCGATATTGGTTTCGGCGATGTAGAAGCTGTAGGCCGCGTAGACCACAAACAGCACAATCCCCAGCCCGGCTACAGACAAGATCTTCAGCCGCACGGACAGGTTCTGGAACCAGTTCATTGAGATAGCCCTCATGCCTTTTCCGGCTTGTTGTTATCCAGGCCCCTTTGCAGGGCTAAGACTAAAGTGTGAGGCTACCAGAAACTGACAGAAAGCGGCAATAAATCACATGAATAGCGCAGGCTAGAAAGCTGATTTTTCAGGGATAAAACAGGCCAAACCGACAAAGAAAGCGCAATAAAATGCACTTGCAAGCGCGCAAAGCTGATGCCGGGCGGTGCCTTAAACTAGCCACCCGGCAGACGAGCACAATGGGTCAACAGGCTGAAATGCCGGCGCGATGGAATAAGAGAAGAGGAGCAAGAGAAGTTGGTGCGGGTAGCCGGACTTGAACCGGCATGACCTAATGGTCGACAGATTTTAAGTCTGTTGTGTCTACCAATTTCACCATACCCGCAGGAAGATCATCGTGCGCGTTAAGCGTGAAATAAAAACAGGGACAGGTTAAGCGACTGTTTCTATTTATCTTTCTGTTGAAATGACGACTCAAGCTGTGCCTGTCACTTCATCGCCCGTGTGGGTCGGTAATTGGAGGCGCGGGTCGGAATCGAACCGGCGTTAACGGAGTTGCAGTCCGCTGCATGACCACTCTGCCACCGCGCCATTTAACTGTTTCACCAAGAAAAAACCTCGGCATAACCGAGGCTTTCAGAATCTTGGAGCGGGAAACGAGATTCGAACTCGCGACCCCAACCTTGGCAAGGTTGTGCTCTACCAGCTGAGCTATTCCCGCTTTTTTCCGCAGCGAAGACACGCTTCGTTGCGGGAAAGAATTCTACTCATCACCCCTCGGGTGTCAACCCGGCATCGGGTGTTTTTTCTGACTTTTCAGGACTTTGACTGACTTTTGAGCAATTGCGGCGCCGCAGCACGAAGATACGAGCCCATGGACCACAGGGTGAATGCCGTGGCCAGGTACAGCAACCCATAACTGAGCCACAACCACGGATTCATGATGATGTCACCATCCGCAGTAAAGTCTGGTTTTTGCGCCAGCAGCAAGGTAATGGCTGTCATCTGGGTCACTGTCTTGATTTTGCCCAGCTGGCTCACCGCCACTTTTGCCCGCTGCCCAAGTTCAGCCATCCATTCGCGCAGTGCCGAAACCGTAATTTCCCGGGATACGATCACCATGGCCGGCACTGCCAGCCAGGCGGTGGCGTGAATCTGCACCAGCATCACCAGCGCCACGCCCACAATCAGCTTGTCTGCCACCGGATCCAGAAAGGCACCAAAGGGACTGGTCTGATTAAGCTTGCGAGCCAGATAGCCATCCAGCCAATCGGTGACGCCCGCCGCCAGGAACAGCAACGCCGCGCAAACATCACTCCAGTGAAATGGCAGGTAGAAAACCAGCACCAGCACGGGAATTGCCAGCACCCGAATCAGGGTGAGGATATTCGGCAAATTCAGGATGGGGTGCACTTTCTGCATAGGGAGGAACTACCGGCCATGAAAATAAGCCACCAGTATAGCGGAAAGCCGGCTATGACTCATTTCCGATTTTTAGATCAAAAACTGAACATGCTATTGATGAAACCAGTCGTACAGTGTCTGCGCCATCTGGGCATTGATTCCCGGCACCCGGGCCAGCTCGCTGGCGGATGCATTGCGCATCTGCTTCAGGCCGCCAAAGTGGGTCAGCAATGCCTTGCGCCGCTTGGGCCCGATACCGGGAATTTCATCCAGCGTGGACTGCTTGCGTGCCTTGCCACGGCGGGCACGGTGTCCGGTCAGGGCAAACCGGTGCGCTTCATCGCGGACCTGCTGCAAAAGATGCAGTGCGGAATCCGCCGGGCCAGGGATCATTTCCTTCCCACAGGGTAGATAAAGCGCTTCGAATCCAGGCCGTCGACTGGGGCCCTTGCCAATCCCCATTACCCGCACCCGGGTTTCCAGCTCCAGCTCCTGAATAACCTTCCAGCCTCGCTGCATTTGCCCCTTGCCGCCGTCGATAAGCAGAAGATCCGGCAACCGGCCCTGCTCTTTCAGCACGCGCTGATAGCGGCGCCGAATCGCTTCTTCCAGGGCTTCGTAATCATCCCCGCCAGCCGCCGGGTTCACATTAAAGTGGCGATACTCCTGCTTGCGTGCCCCTTGCTGGTCAAACACCACGCAGGACGCCACGGCTTTCTCGCCTTGTGTATGGCTAATATCG
>NZ_LWFX01001030.1:0-11492 GCF_001635175.1 Alcanivorax sp. HI0083
CTGGAACCGGACATTCGCCAGCAACTGGAACACCTGCGTGAACTGGGCGTGAAGACCGGGCTGATTTCCAACCGTAAGCGCGAATTTCTGGAACACGAACTGGCGCTGGTGGATGGCACAGGCTGGGAAGATTTGTTTGATGTGGTGGTATGCGGCAGCGATGTGGAGGAACGCAAACCGTCACCACAAATGCTGTTGAAAGCCATGGAGATTCTTGGCAAGAAACCCGCCGAAAGTTGCTGGTACGTGGGCGACAGCACCACCGACGTGATTGCCGCCAAGGAAGCCGGCGTCACCTCCATTTTCTACAATGGCGCGGGCTGGGATCAGGCCTGGCTGGACAAGATTTTCCCGCACACGGTCAAACACCCCCACCGCCCGGATGCCGTGGTCGGCAGTATTGCCGAGCTGACCACCCTGGCCCGCCACTTGCTGGCCCAGCACAAGCGTGTGGAACGGGCGCGCCCCTGAAAGCCTCTGCCGCCAGCCCGATTGGCCCGATCCGCCCCTGCCTGGCTCGCGCCAAGTTGGTACATTCGTGCAAAATAACAGCCTGCCCGTGAGACACCATGACACAGCACACGCTTCACGCCTTTACCGATGACGCCCTGGGCACCGATGATGCCACCGCCCTGGCAGAGCGCCTGCAACGCGGCGACATCAGCGCAACCAACGCCACCGAGGCCGCCATCGCCCGCTTGCAGCGGGTCAATCCCACCCTCAACGGGCTGGTGCTGGACACCTATGCAGGAGCGCGAGAACGAGCCAACAACAAGCACTTTGAAGGCTTTTTTGCCGGCGTTCCCAGCTTGATCAAAGACAATATCGACCTGCGCGGCCTGCCCACCGGCCATGGCAGTGCCGCCGTGGGTGGCAAACCCATGAAGAAAACCAGCGTACTGGCGAAGCAGTATCTGGCTCAGGGTTTTAACCTGTTGGGCAAGACCACCCTGCCCGCCTTCGGCTTTACCGCCTCCACCGAGATGGTTCACGCCCCGGCCACCCGCAACCCCTGGCACCTGAACCACTCCGCCGGCGGCTCTTCCGGCGGCAGCGCCGCACTGGTGGCCGCCGGCGCCGTGCCCATTGCCCACGGCAACGACGGCGGCGGCTCCATTCGCATCCCCGCCGCCGTCTGCGGCCTGGTGGGCCTGAAAAGCACCCGTGGGCGCCTGGTCACCCAGGAAGCCGCCAAAGCCTTGCCAGTGAACATCATCAGCGATGGCGTGCTCACGCGCAGCGTGCGCGACACCGCCAACTTCTTCGCTGAAGCCGAAAAGTACTACCGCAACCGCAAGCTACCCGCTGTTGGGCACGTCACCGGCCCCGGCAAACAGCGGCGACGCATCGGCCTGATGGTGGACTCCATCGCCGGCGACCCCACTTGCCCGCAACCCCGCGCCGCCGTAGAAGCCACCGCCAAACAGCTGTCTGATCTGGGCCACCATGTAGAAATGGCCCGCATCGACCTGCCCCAGCGGTTTGTAGACGATTTCCTGCTTTACTGGGCCATGCTCGCTTTCTTTGTCAGCAAATTCGGCCGCGCCCTGTTCCCTCAAGGGTTCGATGGCCAGCAGCTGGACCCGCTTTCGCAGGGTCTGGCCCGCTATTACCGTCAACGCTTCCTGAAAACCCCGGGCATGCTGCGCCAGCTTCGCCAGAGCCAGGCCCGCTACGCAGAAGTATTTAACCAGTACGATGTGGTACTCACCCCGGTGCTGGCCCACACCACGCCGGAGCTGGGCTATCTGGGCGCCGATGTGGACTTCGACGCCCAGCTGGAACGCCTGTTGCGTTACACCACCTTCACCCCGGCCAACAATGCATCAGGCAGCCCCGCCATCTCGCTCCCTCTAGGCCAGACCGATACCGGTCTACCCATCGGCGTACAATTTTCCGGCCGCCACGGCGACGAGCGCACCCTGCTGGAGCTGGCCTTCGAACTGGAGGATGCACAACCGTTCCGGCGCCTGGGGCAGTAACAGATAAACGCACCTAGTCCCTCCCCGCAGGTCGGGTTAGCTTAGAAGGCATAACCCGACCTGCAATGTCCCAGTGACAAAACAATGGCAACACCCAGAAAACGGAACATGAATATCCGCTTAGAACCACTGCAAAGCAGTCATGCTGGTGCGCTGTATGTACTCACCGATAACAACCGAGAGTATTTACGGCAATGGTTGCCTTGGCTAGATCACATCCAGGCCCAGGAAGACACAGAGCGTTTTATTGACAAAAATCGTCAACAAGCAGCCTTGGGAAAGGCTTGTAACTTTGCTGTTTTCCACAACGATTCGCTTTGCGGCGTTGCCGGCTTTCACGCCATCAACAAGGCACATCGCACCGGTTCGATAGGGTACTGGCTAGCCGAAAGTTTCACTGGCAAGGGCATCATGCTAGACGCCGTATCCCTGTTATTAAGAACCGGGTTTGTCGAATTTCATCTACATCGAATTGAAATACGCTGCGCCACGGGCAACACCAAAAGCCGGGCCATACCGGAAAAGCTCGGCTTCACTTTGGAAGGACAAATGAGGGAGTGTGAGTGGCTATATAACAAGCATGTGGATCATGCTATTTATGCGCTGCTGGCTCATGATTACATGCCTAGCCCGACTACCTAACCACGCTTGAGTATCAAGGAGGATAACCATGAAAAAAGCCAGCCCGAGCGGCGGCGTGGTCCACCCTCTCCCTGACGACCTGCACCAAATGCTGCTCTGCAACAGCGCCATGCTGGAGCAATGGGAGGACATTACCCCGCTGGCTCGCAACGAATGGATCTGCTGGATCGAAGACGCCAAGAAAGCAGCTACCCGGAAAGGGCGTATTACCCGCGCCAAGGAAAACCTTACCGCTGGCAAACGTCGACCCTGTTGCTGGCCGGGCTGCCCCCACCGCGAACGTACCGGCAAGGCCTGATATTTTCAGTGCGCAGGTACTCTCTGAGCCCTTGGGTATAGCAACAAACATGCCCAGCCAGCTTACTTAAACTGGCTGGGTGGCATGCCATACCATTTCTTGAACGCGCGCGAAAACGCGCTCACCTCGGAAAAACCCAACAGGAATGCCACCTGGGTAATACTCATTCCCGAGGTGCGAAGATGCTGCTCCACCAACGATTTACGGGTATTTTCCAACAGCAGTTTCCACGTTAAACCATCTTCAGCCAACCGCCGCTGCAAACTGCGTGTGCTCATGCACAATGCTTCAGCCGCATCCTTCTGCGCTGGCTCACCATCGGGCAAACGCTCCTGAATCCATAACGATAGGCGATCGGCCAGCGACGCCTCCTCCGCCACTGCCAGCCGCTGACTCAGGGTGGCATCCAACATGGCAGCCAGCTGAATATCACTAGATGCCAGAATCCGATTGGCGCTCGCCTTGTCGAACACCAGCGCATAGCCTTCGCCCACCGCCAGTGGGCAGTTGAAATAATCGGCTAGGGTCACCCGCATATCATCCTCAAGCCAGTCCGGATAACCCACCAGCAGCGGGTTATAATCCGCGCTGATACGTACCCGTAATACCCGCACGATAGAAGCCATTACAAAAACCAGCGCCTGGGGGTGAGGCTCATGCTCGGTGGCGGAAAAGAAACGCAGCTCCACCGTGCCATCATTAACATGCAACTCCGTGCGCACAAGATTGCTAATCAATCGGTGAAAGCGGGTAACGCGATTAAGTACACTATAAAGATCACCACCGGCAGCCACCGCCAACCCAAGGGCACCAAAGTGGGTGTACTGGGCATGGCGGGCTAGTTCGATACCCAGCGCAGGCTGCTCCAATAGCACCTGACAATAATCCAACAGCGCCGTGGACACATGTACATCCACCCGCGCCTCCGGATCCCGAAACAGCGCCTCCTCCAGCCCGTAACGCGCCAGAATGGCCGCCACATCCTGCCCTTGTTCCTGCAGGTACTGCAGCAACGGTGTCATCAACACCGCTGCTGCCTGCTGTCTGGCTACACCTTTTCTCTCGCCCATGGCCTTCCCGCCTGTGCCGTTTTAATAATTGGCGCTCAAGGTCAACAGCTTGGCGCCCAGGGTCGATTTTTTATGGCGCTGCCTGGGTATCGTTGCTGTCATTGAAAAGGAGATTTCACATGGCGACAACAACACCAACAAACGCAGCGAAGAAACCCGCTTCCCGTGGCCGTTTTGCCACCGACAAAAAAGTGCAACGCGAAATCATTGCCATCAGTGATGGTATACGACAACGCCACAATTGGCTCAAGCATCAGGATCGCATCGGCTTGGGCATCTGGGTGCTGGCCGTCGCGGGCACCATTCTAAACGCCGTACTCTACCTGCAAGGCAGCATGCCAGGCTGGCTGGTCATCGTGCTAACGGCGTTCTGGACCTCCCTGCTACACGAACTGGAACATGACTTGATTCACCTGATGTACTTCAAAAAGAACAAGTTCATGCACAACCTAATGATGATGGGTATTTATCTACTGCGTCCCAACGTGATCAACCCCTGGATCCGCCGGCACCTGCATTTTCATCACCACAAAAATTCCGGCAGTGAAACCGACCTTGAAGAGCGCGGTATTACCAATGGTGAAAAGTGGGGAATCAAGCGCCTTCTGATGGTGGGCGATGGCATGCTGGCCGTCTACCTGCGCGCATGGCAGTACCTGACTGAACCCGGCAAGTTGTACAACCGCGGCTTGATCACCAAGCAAGATGTGAAGAACGTTCGCCTGATCGGCCTGGTCAGCTACAGCCCGCTGGGCATCGCTACCCACGCTATCTGGCACTTCTTCGTGTTATTCCACCTGGCTAATGCCTCGGCCTGGTTGGTGGGTGCTGAAATCCCTTGGCCGAACATGGTCACCGCACAACTGAGCTGGATTACACCACTGGTTGTTGTACTCATCGCCCCAAATATGTTGCGCACATTTTGCCTGCACTTTATTTCGTCCAACATGCATTACTACGGCGATAATGAGCAGGGGAAAATCACCGAACAGTGTCAGGTACTGAACGTATGGTGGCTGTGGCCTATGCAGGCTTTTTGCTTCAACTTCGGCAGCACCCACGCGATTCACCACTTTGTGGTTCGTGACCCTTTTTATATCAGACAGATGACCGCCAAGCAGGCCCACAAAGTGCTCAAGGATAATGGGGTGAGATTTAATGATCTGGGCACCTTCCGGCGGGCCAACCGAATGCACGAGACAGCTCAAGCAGCTTGAAAAAAACTGCGTGAAATAATAAGCCCGCTATTTACGGGCTTATTATTTTCGGCGGCAACGACACTGAAATCACTGCCTCATCCCATATGAAAATCGACTGGCGATCAGCTGGCACCGATAACCGCGCCGAAGATTTGCGAAGGTTTTATCGATCTATCAGAAGAAAAAGAAACCGCTATAGCAGATTATTTATCTGACCGCGCCCCCTCTGTCTCCACCAGATCAACCCTGGCCACTTTCCCGAAAAGCAGAAGGTGCCAAACCGGTCCAGCGCTTGAAAGCCCTGCGAAAGTTTGCCGTGTCACCGTAACCCAGCGTATACGCCAGCTCTTGAATGCTCATGTTCTGGCTTTTCAAGTATTCCAGGGCAAGGGCATGGCGGACCCCGTCGAGAATTTCCTGAAACGAGGTGCCTTCATCCAACAAGCGACGATGCAGGGTTCGGGGAGTCATGTTCAGAATGCGGGAGGTGACGGAGAGTGAGGGAAAATTCACCTGCTTGGCCAGCATTAATCGACGTACCCGTGCTGACACGGAAGCATCCGACACTAGGCTGTGCAGTTCCCGTTTGCAGAGTTTTTCCGCATGCTCGAAGGCGGCCGGGTCAGCGGTTCGCAGAGGCTGATCCACCACATCCAGTGGCAGAGACAAACCGGTCCAGTCTTGGCCGTAGCGTACCGGGCATCGAAACAGGGACTCAACGAGTTCCGGGTCATAGGTTTCGGAAAAGGCAAAGCTGGCTTTGGCTACCTGACAATTACCCAGAGTAATGAAATCGAGTACGTTCTTTACCGCCACCACGACTGCACCCAGCAAGAAAGGACCCACCTCACCCAACGGCAGCAACTCCCGGATCTGCAGGTTTAGGTATTTGCCATCCACTTGGTGGCTTACCATCACTAAGTTAATACGCAGAGGGATAAAACGCTCAAGTATCTCAACGACCTGGCGCACAGAACCACTGTTCATGGCCGCATAGCCCATCATGCCGTGATTATTTATGCGTAGACGCTCCCCCACCATCAGGCCCAACGCCGGCTCCCCCGTGATCGCCTCAGCCTCCAGAAACAGGGTACGGACCACCTCCCAGGGAACGGTGGCATCAGCCAGATCAAGATCAGCCAACGACAAATCATGAGCCGCCAGCCAAGGGGCAACGTCGACTCCCATCTCGATTAACTGGTCTGCCACCTGCCGAAGATAGTTGATGGATAATGCCCACTCCATCGGCTTATTCATGACTGACAAAACCTGAAAATTCGCATTGTCAATAAATGACCCCTATTTGTCTATAGACAACCTACCCCAGCACCGACCGCATATCTAGCATCAACTTCCACGGTTCAAAACCCGATAACCACAAACGAACAAGAAGGCAACAAAGCACAAAAAACCTTACTGATTGGTTGCTTAAATTAAGGGAGAACATCATGCGATATGTAAAACCATCAACTCTTTTTCTCGTGGTTTTCATGGCATTGGTTACCAACATCGCCCATGCCAGCATCAACGAAAAACGCACCCTCTGTGTATTCGATCTTGTCGGTGCCAACGGCGATTTCTACAGCATCATGAAGGACTTCAAGACCGCAGCGCTTGACTGGGGCGTGGACCTTGAACTCAAGCCCTACACCGACGAGAAAATTGCCGCCGAAGACTTGAAAGCAAAGCAATGCGATGGAGCACTGCTTACCGGCATCCGTGGTCGCCAGTTCATCAACTATACCGGCAGCATGGATTCCATCGGTGCCATTCCCAATTACGATGCCATGCGAATGGTGGTGTCTATCCTGGCCAGCGGCAACCCCAAGGTAAACCCTCACTTGGTTTCCGGCCCCTATGAATTCGCTGGCTTAGTACCCATGGGGGCGGCGTATCTTTTCGTCAAAGACAACACCATTGATACAGTGAAAGAATTAGCAGGAAAATCCATTGCGGTGCTGGAATACGACGTGGCCGAGGCGAACATGGCCAAGCGCGTGGGCATGTCGCCAGTGATGTCGGATATCACCAATTTCTCTACCCGTTTCAATAACGGCTCTGTAGATACTTGCTTCGCTCCCATCTTCGGTTATTCCGCCTTAGAGCTGTATAAGGGCATGCAGCCAGACGGCGGCATCATTAATCTGGTGCTAGGCCAGTTGAGCGCACAGTTAATTCTTCGCAAAGACCTTTTCCCCGCAGATTTTCCCGATCATTCCCGAAAGTACTTGGCCGGCCAGTTTGATCGCGCCATGCGTATCATCAATAACGCAAATAACGAAGTGAACGAAAAGTGGTGGATCAATATATCCGATAGCGAAACCACCCGTTACGACGAAATGTTTCGTCAGGCGCGTATCGATCTTGCCAACCAAGGCGTTTACAACAAGGACATGATGAGCTTACTGCGAAAAGTACGATGTAAAGGCGACCCCTCACGTGCTGAATGCGTCAATCCCGTGGAGTAATCAGGCTACTTTTTCTTTCAACTTCATCCTGCAATAACAAAACAGAAATATGTGAGGTTTTATTATGTTGGAAAAAATCAATCCCGATACCTTGTTACGTTTAAAGAAATGGGGCTACCTCGCCTGCTGGGCATTCTTTCTTCCCATGGTGCCCTTTTCCGCTCTGGTGGGGCGTGATCAGGGTACGCAAAACCTCTGGGCTTGGATGATCTTGGCGATATTCTTCATTCTGGTCCCGGTGGTAGATTACCTAGTCGGCAAGGATCCGGTTAACCCGGATGAAGAAAAACAGGTACCCGAACTTTCGCAGGACAAAAGCTACCGCGCCCTTCCCCTACTTTTGGCAACCGCCTGGCTGGGCCTGCTGTTCTATGCCGGCCATGTGTTCGTTAGCAATGATTATTCTTGGGGCGGCATGCTCGGATGGATCATGTCCATCGGCCTGCTTGGCGGCATGATCGCCATCAACTTGGGGCACGAACTGATTCACAAGGACCCGAAGGTGGAAAACTGGATGGGCGGCCTGCTGTTGTCGTCGGTAAGCTATGGCGGCTTCAAGGTAGAACACGTGCGCGGCCACCATGTACATGTGTCCACACCAGACGATGCCTCATCCAGCCGTTATAACCAGTCTCTGTATAACTTCCTGCCCAAGGCGTTTGTGCATAACTTCATCAATGCTTGGAGCCTGGAAAAGAAATACCTGGAGCGTAAGGGCAAGAAGAACATCAGCGTTCATAATGAACTGATCTGGTGGTACAGCATCTCCGCCTTGTTCGCCGTGACCTTCGGTATGCTCTGGGGTTGGCAGGGCGTGTTGTTCTTTGTTGGCCAGAGCTTCTTTGCGGCGCTGGCACTGGAAATCGTCAACTATATTGAACACTACGGCCTGCATCGTCGACAGCTGCAAACCGGCCGCTATGAGCGGGTCACCCCGGCCCACAGCTGGAACTCGAATTATCTAGTCACCAATCTTGTACTGTTCCAGCTGCAGCGCCACAGCGACCACCATGCCTACGCCAAACGTCGCTACCAAGTGCTGCGCCACTATAACGAAAGCCCACAGCTGCCGGCCGGTTATGCCACCATGATGCTGCTGGCCATGGTACCGCCACTGTGGAAGAAAGTGATGAACCCGCGGGTAGAAGCGTATTACGAAGGTGAGTTGGACCAACTGTTCCGTGAAGGTCCGCGCATCAATAACATCGCCTGATTGTTACTCCCTGTGAGCGCCCATACTGCGGCGCTCACAGGCGCAATGATTCATGCACGATTCACGCGTCTGCCCCAGTGTACAGAACGTCGAGTTACGCCTTCGGCCAACCCCAGCGGCACATCCCCTTTACCTAGCAACGCTCTCGTAGGTCGACTTAGCCGAAGGCGCAAGCCGACATCACCTGTTGATAACAGTTAATCGTCATCGTGCCGAAAGAATGCCTGAATGCTGGAAAAATCCTTATCCGAGTAGCCATGATTTCCATGGGTGGCATACAAGCTTTTTGCCAAGTTACCCATGGGGGTGGCGGACTGGGTGCTCAGGCCTGCTTGTAACGCCAGCCCCAAATCTTTATTCATCAGTTTTACCGCAAAGCCACCTTCGTAGCCCTTCGCAGCAGGCACATTGTCCATGACTCCGGGCCAGGGGTTGTACTTGTCTAGTGACCAGTTATCACCGGAGCTGGCTTTCATAATATCGGACAGCACCGCCGGGTCGAGGCCATGGTCGACGCCCATCTGCAACGCTTCAGCAGTACCGATCATGTGAATGGCCAACAACATGTTATTGCAGATTTTTGCCAACTGACCGGCACCACTATCCCCAGCACGAAACACCTGCGCGCCCATGCATTCCAGCACCGGCCGGGCACGCTCGATGGCGCCTTCCGGGCCACCGCAAATAAAGGTCAGCGTGCCGGCCTTTGCGCCGCCAACACCGCCGGATACCGGCGCGTCGATCATGGTCCGGCCCTGTTCTTTGGCAATGCTGGCCACATCACGGGCGGTATCCGCATCAATGGTGGAACAGTCGATGATTAGCGCACTTTCATCAATGTGTGCCAGTACACCGGCGTCGCCTAGGTACAAGCCTCGAACCGCACCGGCGGAGGGCAACATGCTGACAACCACCTCAGCCCCGGCCACCGCTTCTGCCGCAGTGCCTGCCGCTTTAGCGCCCTCTTGGACAACAGCCTCCAACAAGGCTGGCATCAGGTCAAAGGCCACTACCTCGTGCCCCGCCTTAACCAAATTGACCGCCATGGGGGCGCCCATATGTCCAACGCCGAAAAAAGCAATTTTCATTGTTATCTCTCCCTCGCATATTGCTTGGTTATAGCAGCGGTGCTTGAGTCACGAATCACATCTGGTTCGCGCATCACAAGCAAGTTAGCGACTCAAACGCCGCGCCTACTGGGCACCTTTATTCAAAGAAACGACAAATCTTTCAGCACATTACGCGAGATAATCACGCGCATGATTTCGTTGGTACCTTCCAGAATCTGGTGCACCCGCGCATCGCGCACGTAACGCTCCAGCGGGTACTCACTGATATAACCGTAACCGCCATGCAGTTGCAGCGCCTGGTTGCAGACGTTGAAACACAGGTCCGTTGCCAGACGCTTTGCCATGGCGCACAACATGCTTTTATCGCTGTGATTCTGATCCAGTTTCCAGGCCGCCAGACGGACCATTTGCTGCGCCGCCACTAACTCCGTGGCCATGTCGGCCAGAGTGAATTGCACGGTTTGGAAATCGCCAATGGCCTGACCAAACTGTTTGCGTTCCTGCACGTATTGCTGGGCCTGGCGCAGGGCCGCCTGGGCCGCCCCCAGAGAGCAGCTGGCAATATTGATACGGCCACCATCCAGGCCGGCCATGGCGATGCGAAAGCCCTGCCCTTCTTCACCGATCAGGCAGTCCGCAGGAATGCGTGCATCTTCAAGAATCACTGCCCGGGTAGGCTGGCTTTTCCAGCCCATCTTGGCTTCGTTACGGCCGTAGCTGATACCCGGCGTATCCGCCGGAACGGCAAAGCAGGAAATGCCGCCGGCACCGTGCCCACCGGTACGTGCCATCAACACCAACACATCGGTATCGCCCGCGCCGGAAATAAACGCCTTGGCGCCGTTCAGCACATAATCATCACCGTCTTTTTTTGCGGTGGTGCTTAACGATGCGGCATCGGAACCGGCACCCGGTTCGGTAAGGCAATAGGACGCCAGTTTTTCACCGCTCATCAATGCTTCGGCCCAACGCGCCCGGATGGCATGGCTGCCAAAACGGGTGAGCATCCAGGTGGCCATATTGTGGATGGTGATAAAGGCGGTGGTGGAGGTGCAGCCCTGGGAGAGTTGTTCAAAGATCAACGCCGCATCCAGCCGGCTCAACCCCATGCCGCCGTATTCTTCATCGCAGTACAGGGAGCAGAAACCCAACGCCCCGGCTTCGCGAATCGCGCCTTTTGGGAAGAAGCTTTTGGCATCCCATTCTGCGGCAAACGGCGCCAGCGCTTTTTCAGAAAACTGGCGCGCGGTTCCCCGAAAAGCCTGCTGTTCTTCAGTGAAAGAAAAGTCCACGCATTGATCCTTTCAAGATCGTTTAATCATTCAAGACCCTTGCCGTAGGAGCGCAGCGAATAAAGTCGCTTGCGGCGCAGACAACCTGACGCTGGAATCGCGCCGCAAGCGACGCTCCTACGGAAAACCCCGTCACTTCAAATTAATGCTCATGTTTGGCCCGGCTGCCGCCGGAATATCAGAATCGAACCAGCGGCTGGTGACGGTCTTGGTTTCCGTATAGAAACGCACACCCTGCTTGCCATAGGCGTGCTGGTC
>NZ_LWFX01001031.1:0-5856 GCF_001635175.1 Alcanivorax sp. HI0083
TACCGGCCTGGCCGGCGGGTTCGGCGTTGCCACGTTCATTCTTCTTACTGCCGCCGTCGGTGTTTCACTGATGGCTACAGTGCTCCTGACGCTGGGAGTGTTAGCCATTTGCCTTCCGGCAGCCAAAATCATTGCCACCGTGGTAGAAAAAAATCGCCACGGGTTTACCGTCGGCGGCGCCAGTTTCGTGGGTATTATCATTGCGCCGCTGTTCCTGTGGCTGGCGGACAAGGCCAGCCAGCACTGGTGGGACACACCACTACCCACCTTGCCCATGCTGGCAGCCATGTCCATCGCCTATGTGATGGGGGAAGGCATCGGTCGACTGGCCTGTATCAGCTTCGGTTGCTGTTACGGTAAAGCGCTCAACGATGCTCCCGGCTGGGCCCGGCGCATGTTTGCCACGCTCAACCATGTCTTTATCGGCAAAACCAAGAAAATCGCCTTTGCCGGGGAAATGGAAGCCGTCAAAGTCATTCCCATTCAGGCAGTAACCTGCGTGCTCTACACGGCATTGGCACTGTTATGCAGTGCCCTGTTCTTCCACCAGTTATTTGCCCTGGCCTTTGCCCTGAGCCTGGTGGGTAGCCAGCTTTGGCGGGTGTATTCGGAAACGCTGCGAGCGGATTACCGTGGAGGCAGCAAGCTGTTCTCGGTCTATCAGCTGATGGCGTTGCTCGCTGCCCTGTACGGTGTGGCTATCAGTATCGCGCTGCCCAGCCATAGTGATTTGCAACCGTTACTCCACGCAGGGCTAGGTGCACTGTGGACGCCTGGAGTCATCCTGTGCCTGCAGTTGATTACGGTTGTCATGTTTTTCTTCTCGGGCACCAGCACCATCACCACCGGTGAGCTACGATTCGGGCTGGCCGCCGACTGGCGCAGCCAGGCCGGCTGCGAGGGTGAGCATCACCAGCATGACAAGAAGGACACAGGGCAGCCGTCAGGCACCGCTTCCCTCGGCGCCACCCTGCGCCGTTCTACACCAGCGCCACGGCCTTGATCTGGGCATAGACATCGGCACCGGGAAACAGGGAAAGCTGACGAGCAGAACGCCCGGAGATCCGGGCCAGGATGCACTGCCCGGCCAGAGTAAGTTGAACCAGGCATTGCCCGGGCCCGACCTCACGCAAGCCGACCACCCGGGCCGGCAGAATATTGAGAATACTGCTGTCGCCCGGCGCGCTCAGACAAAGGCTCACATCCCGGGCGGCAATGCGCAGCCGCACAGACTCACCGGCAACCAGCTGCTGCTCAACAGGCAGCCACAGCGTAGCATCCCCCACGGTGATGCCCTGCAAATGATCCTCACGGGCGTAGTCCGCCACCAGGCCAGCCAATAGCGCTGTCGCGTCCGCGCGTTGAGCCAGGGAGCCATCCAGACGCGACAGCTCCTGGCTGGCCGGCCCTTGGGCAATAATGCGGCCGCGCTCCATCAACCAGACCTGATCCGCCAGGCGCAGAAGCTCGTCCATATTGTGGGTCACGTACAACACCGGCACGGTGCGCGCGGCCAGGGCAATCAGATCCAGAAGTTCACGCTTATGCGCCTCATCCAGCGCCGACAGCGGCTCATCAAGCAGCAGCAGTTGCGGCGCCCCCAGCATGGCCCGCGCCAACGCCACCCGCTGGCTTTCCCCGCCAGACAAGCCCTCCACCCGCCGGGCCAGCAACGGGCCAATGCCGGTTTGTTCGATCACCTGCGCTTGCTGCCCCGCCGGGCTCTGACGGCGCCGGGCCACATACTCCAAGTTGCCCTGCACGGTGAGGTGGCGAAACAGGGTGGGCTGCTGAAACAACATGCCGATGGGCCGTTGCCACGGCGCCAGCTCAACGTCTTGTGACAACCACGCCTGGTCGGCAAAGCTGATCGCACCCTCGCAATGGTCCAGCCCCGCCACCATCCGTAGCAACGAACTCTTGCCAGCCCCGGAAGGCCCAAACAACACCGTGACGCCCCGGGGCTGCAGCGTCGCCTCCACCTGCAATCGAAAACTGCCCCGCAGGCCCTGTACTGACAGCTCCAGGCTCATGGCATGGCCCCCAGACCCGGCCGGCGACGCTGCCAGCGGAACAGCCCCCACAGCAGCAATAACGACAGCCCCAGCAGCACGGCTGCGAGCCGATGGGCACTGGCATAATCGCCGGCTTCCACATGCTCATACAGGGCAACAGAGGCCACCCGGGTTTCCCCGGACAGGCTGCCACCAATCATCAACACCACGCCGAACTCGCCCAGGGTATGCGCGAACCCCAAAATCGCCGCGCTGGCATATCCCTCCCGGCACTGGGGAAGCACCAGGGAGAAAAAACGGTCGCGGGGCCGGGCGCCAGCAACGGCGGCCATGTCCAATTGCTGTGAATCAATGGCAGAAAACGCGTTTTTCAACGGTTGCAGAACGAAGGGCAGCGAATACAGCACAGAGCCGATCACCAGTCCGGTAAAGGTAAACGCCAGTGAACGTTGCGCGAATACCTCTGCCAGCCAGCCCCCCGGCCCGTTCGGGCCCAGCCCGATCAACAAGTAAAAACCCAGCACCGAAGGAGGCAGCACCAGCGGTAAGGCCAACACCGCCTCCAGCAAAGCCTGGCCGGGTAGTCGTCGACGAGCCAGCCACCAGGCCAAAGGCGTACAAAGCACCATGAGTATCACTGTGGTGAGCAACGCCAGCTGAATACTGACGCCCAGAGCAAGCCAGTCCCCCTCAGAAAGCATCGTCAGGCACCCGGTAACCCGCCTGGTCGATCAACGTCTGCGCCTGGGGACTGAACAGGAAGTCGTAAAAACGCTGCGCGGTGGCATTGGCGCCAAGCAGTCCACCCTGCTGAACAATCGGTGCATACCAGTCCGCCGGGACACGCCACTGGCTTCCGCCCTGCTGCTGTACCTGGCTCAGGGCCACGAAGGCCGCCGCGGCCGCTCCGCTATGGGCAAAGTGATAGCTCTGCCCCACATTCTCTGCGGTCACCTGTTTGACGGCCACGGGCAGATTCACCCGCGCCAGGACTGCTTCCGCCGCCACGCCATAGGGAGCGGTACGCGCGTTCGCCAGCGCCAATGGCTGCACATTACCCTGACGCAAACTCTCGGGCCCCAACGGAACGCCACGGGCCGGCGTCCACAGCACCAGAATGCCCTGGGCATAGGTACGGATCGATGCCGGGAGTAACAAGCCTTCTTGTGCCAGTTCAGCGGGGCGGCGCTGATCGGCCGCGAGGAAGATATCGTATGGGGCGCCCTGGCGAATTTGTGCCGCCAGTTTGCCGGTGGAGGCCACGGTCACGCCGATCCGGTCATCCGGGTGGCTCTTTATGTACAGCGTGATCAGTTGTTTGAGCGTTTGTGCAAAGTTGGCGGCCACCGCCACCTGGGCGTTGCCGGCCAGCACCGGGGCGCTGAGCACACTCATCAAAAGAAAAACCAGAATCCGCATCAAACACTCCGTGACTATCCCGAGACCAGGACCGGGAATCGCCCAGTCTAAGTCAGCCGTGAAGCACTGTCAGGAAGATTTGCGCGGGTTCTGCCCTCGATGCTGGCGGCCACGCGCCCGGGCCAGTTCAATCTGTTTCTGCCGTTCCGCAAAGCGCTGCTTCTGTTCAGGGGAGGATTCGTCGTAGCACTTCGGGCATGACACCCCAAGCTGGAATTGTTCGCTGCGTTTGTCTTCATCGCTGATCGGCCGGCGGCAGGCATGGCACTGATCAAATTCACCGGGGTTCAGATCATGGTCTACGGTCACCCGCTCATCAAACACAAAGCACTCCCCTTCCCACAGGGAGTCTTCCTTGGGCATTTCTTCCAGGTATTTGAGAATGCCCCCTTTCAGGTGGTAGACCTCTTCAAAGCCCTGCTCTTTCAGGTACGCGGTGGACTTCTCGCAGCGGATGCCACCGGTGCAGAACATGGCCACCTTCTTGTGTTTGGCCGGGTCCAGGGTCTCTTTCACGTAGTCAGGGAATTCACGGAAGGTACGGGTTTCCGGGTTAATGGCCCCCTTGAAGGTGCCCACTTCCACTTCATAGTCATTGCGGGTATCGATCAACACGGTATCGGGATCGGAAATCACCGTATTCCACTCTTCCGGCGACAAGTAGGTGCCCACGGTGCGGGTCGGGTCGATGCCTTCAACGCCCATGGTGACAATCTCTTTTTTCAGCTTCACCTTGGTGCGCAGGAACGGGTGTTCGTCGTGGAAGGACTCCTTGTGCTCCAGTGTCGCCAGCCGCTCGTCCTGTTTCAGCCAGCCCAGCACCGTATCCACACCCGCCCGCGGGCCGGAAATGGTGCCGTTAATGCCTTCATCCGCGAGCAAGAGGGTGCCACGCACATCATTGTCATGCATCAGGTCCAGCAAGGGTTGCTGCAATTGCTCGAACCCGTGCAGGCGAACAAACTTGTACAGGGCTGCAACGACAATGCTGTCTGCGGTTTCTACCCGATGCTGGGTGCTCACTGTTTCTCTCCCGCTGTGTTCTTTCCCGCCGTCATCTGCGGATCGTGTTTACTGCCACCCAGGCAATCCGGTGACGCCAGTATCTCGCCCCCTTTTGCCTGCCATTCCGCCGGGGTATGGGTATGCAAAGCCAGTGCATGGACCGGGCCATCCAGTTCTTCGGCCAGAATCTTGTACAACATCTGGTGGCGACGTACCGGCATCATGCCGTCAAAGGCGTCGCTCACCAGCACCAGCTTGAAATGCGTTTCCGAGTTCGGCGGCACGCTGTGCTTGTGGCTTTCATTTTCCAGCGCGAAATGTGCCACAGGCACCGCCTCGAAAACCTTGCGCTCGATCAATGTCGCTACACTCATGGTCCACCTCACAGATAAAACCGGGCCGGGGCCGTTCGGGAAAACACGGCGAATGGACTGATTATACCAGTCACAGCAGGGCCTAACGCCCCTCGCGGGGCGCGTATTCTACGGGGTTTGAGGGCACAGAGAAAATACAGCTGCCCGGGACGTCATTAAACCGTGGGGATAATCGCCTGCCAGAGCTGTTCGCCGGCCTCATCCAGCAAGGCTGCCCGGGGCTCTCCCGGACCCAGCTGACAAACCTGACGGTCGTTGCGCCAGCCATCCCAACCCGGTGAATCCCCACGGGCAAAGGCGCCCCAGGCATCCTGCACCTTCCGGGACAGTGCCCGGGCTTCATCGGTGCCACCGGTAAAATACATGCCCGCAGGCGTATCGGTCACGCCAAACACAAAAGCCACATCCACCACATGGCAAGCCCCCAAAGGGATGCCGAAAGGCTCGCTCTGCCAGGTGAACTGGAAGCCCCAGCACTGCGCGTTATGCTTGCTTTGGGCATCCAACAGCCGGACCGTTGGCACCCGGAACAGGCGATCCGACTCCATGGCCGACAGGAAGTCCAGCCGGCTACGACGGCTATCCGGCGCCACCGTGGACTGGTAATAATCCAGCGCCCGGGCACCATTGCCCGGCAGCGCCCGCTCAAAGCGCCGCAGAATCTCGTCGTCGTCAATCTGCTTCAACGCATCCATGGTGGTGGTGCCCGCCAGCACCCCGGCATACTGAAAGAAGTGGAATTCATCACGGCAGACACCGGCCAGCAGGCACTTGTCCGCTGCCGCCCCTGCGGCAATCGCGTCGATCGGCAGTGCCGGCAGCAAGTCACCGTCGACCATGGGCAGAAAGTTCATGGCAAACTGCGGCGTGGTTGTGCGTAGCCCGCGATCGACCAGCACCTTGACGGCGGCGTTCTGGGCCTTGATCCAACTCTTGTCATCGGCACTGGCCAATTTCTCGGCTGCGCTGCCCGCCCCCGGTAGTGCATCCACAAAGGCGTCGGTCACCTTGCGCACCTGATCCGGGGCGAGCACAAAATCGGC
>NZ_LWFX01001032.1:0-7824 GCF_001635175.1 Alcanivorax sp. HI0083
AAGTGGAATCCACTAACTCCGACACCAAGCTGAAGAAGCTCTCCAAGCGTCTGAAGTTGATGGAAGCCTTCAAGGATTCCGGCAACGCGCCTGAGTGGATGATTCTCACCGTGCTGCCGGTTCTGCCGCCGGATCTGCGTCCGCTGGTGCCGCTGGACGGTGGCCGTTTCGCCACCTCCGACCTGAACGATCTGTACCGCCGGGTGATCAACCGGAACAACCGCCTCAAGCGTCTGCTGGACCTGAGTGCGCCGGACATCATCGTGCGTAACGAAAAGCGTATGCTGCAGGAATCTGTGGATGCGCTGCTGGATAACGGCCGCCGCGGCCGTGCCATCACCGGTTCCAACAAGCGTCCGCTGAAGTCCCTTGCCGACATGATCAAGGGTAAGCAGGGTCGTTTCCGTCAGAACCTGCTCGGTAAGCGTGTTGATTACTCCGGTCGTTCCGTGATCGTGGTAGGCCCGACTCTCAAGCTGCACGAGTGTGGCCTGCCCAAGAAAATGGCGCTGGAGCTGTTCAAGCCGTTCATCTTTGCCAAGCTGGAAGGTCGTGGTCTGGCGACCACCATCAAGGCGGCCAAGAAAATGGTCGAGCGCGAAACTGCCGAGGTGTGGGATATCCTCGCCGAAGTGATTCGCGAACACCCGGTGATGCTGAACCGTGCACCGACCCTTCACCGTCTCGGTATCCAGGCGTTCGAGCCGGTACTGATTGAAGGCAAGGCGATTCAGTTGCACCCGCTGGTGTGTGCGGCCTTCAACGCCGACTTCGATGGTGACCAGATGGCGGTGCACGTACCGCTGACCCTGGAAGCCCAGCTCGAAGCCCGTGCGCTGATGATGTCCACCAACAACATCCTGTCTCCGGCCAATGGTGAGCCCATCATCGGACCGACCCAGGACGTGGTGCTGGGCCTGTACTACATCAGCCGTGAGCGTGTGAACGCCCAGGGCGAAGGTCAGGTCTTTGCCGACACCAAGGAAGTGATGCGTGCCCTGGCCAACAAGCAGGTGCACCTGCACGCCCGGGTTAAAGTGCGTGTCCACGAAGTGGTGAAAGACCAGCAAGGTAACGTGGAAGAGCGTACCTTCATCGTCGATACCACGCCGGGTCGCTGTAAACTGTGGGATATCGTGCCGGCGGGTCTGGGCTACGAGATGGTCAACCAGAACATGACCAAGAAGGCCATTAGCAAGCTGCTGAACACCTGCTACCGTATCCTGGGTACCAAAGAGACCTGCATCTTTGCTGACCAGCTGATGTACCTGGGCTTCCGTGAAGCCACCCTGTCCGGTTCCTCCATTGGTGTGGAAGACATGGTGATCCCGGATGCCAAGTACACCATGATCGACGCTGCCGAAGAGGAAGTGCGCGAGATCGAGGAGCAGTTCGCTTCCGGTCTGGTAACCCGCGGTGAGCGTTACAACAAGGTCGTGGATATCTGGGCGCGGACCAATGACCAGATCGCCAAGGCGATGATGGAGAACCTGAAAGTCGAAGTGGTGAAGAACCGCGAAGGCAAGGACGAAGAGCAGGGCTCCTTCAACTCCATCTTCATGATGGCCGATTCCGGGGCGCGGGGTTCTGCGGCCCAGATTCGTCAGCTGGCCGGTATGCGTGGTCTGATGGCCAAGCCGGATGGCTCCATTATCGAAACGCCTATTACCAGTAACTTCCGTGAAGGTCTGAACGTACTCCAGTACTTCATCTCTACTCACGGGGCGCGTAAAGGTCTGGCGGATACTGCACTGAAAACAGCGAACTCCGGTTACCTGACTCGTCGTCTGGTGGATGTGGCGCAGGATCTGGTGATCAACGAGAACGATTGCGGCACTGAAGAAGGCCTGCTGATGACACCGCTGATTGAAGGTGGTGACGTGGTAGAGCCGCTGCGCGAACGTGTTCTCGGTCGTGTGGTTGCCCGTGACGTGATGAACCCGCTGAATCTGGACGAAGTGGCGGTGGAAGCCGGCACCCTGCTGGACGAAGTCTGGGTTGAGCAGCTGGAAACCATGGGTGTGGACGAAGTGCTGGTGCGCTCGCCGATTACCTGTGCCACCCGCTGGGGTGTGTGTGCCACCTGTTACGGTCGTGATCTGGCCCGTGGTCATCAGGTGAATGTGGGCGAGGCTGTTGGTGTTATTGCGGCGCAGTCCATTGGTGAGCCGGGTACCCAGCTGACCATGCGTACCTTCCACATTGGTGGTGCGGCAAGCCGGGCCTCTGCGGTGTCCAGCATCCAGATCAAGCACGGCGGTAAGGTGCGTTTCCACAATGCCAAGCACGTGCAGCACAAGGATGGCCTGGTGATCGTGTCACGTTCTGCTGATCTGGCCGTTGCCGATGAGCTGGGCCGTGAGCGTGAACGTTACAAGCTGCCCTACGGTGCCACCGTGACCGTGAATGAAGGTGACGAAGTGGGTGGTGGTCAGGTTGTTGCAACCTGGGATCCACACACGCACCCGATTATCGCGGAAGTGGAAGGTAAGGTTCAGTTCGGTGATATGGAAGAAGGTATCACTGTAAACCACCAGACCGACGAGCTGACCGGCCTGACCAATATCGAAGTGCTCGGTTCCCAGAATCGCCCGTCTGCCGGTAAGGACATGCGTCCGGTAATCCGGGTAGTGGACAGCAAGGGCAAAGCCGTTGTGATGCCCAACACTGATATGCCGGCGCAGTACTTCCTGCCGGGCGGTGCGCTGTGTGGCCTGAAGGATGGCGCCAGCATCGGTGTGGGTGATGTGATTGCGCGGATTCCCCAGGAATCCTCCAAGACCCGTGACATCACTGGTGGTTTGCCCCGCGTTGCGGATCTGTTCGAAGCCCGTAACCCGAAAGAAGCCGCCATCCTGGCCGAGAAGACTGGTACCGTGTCCTTCGGTAAAGAAACCAAAGGCAAGGTTCGCTTGGTGATAACACCGGATAACAGTGATGACAATTACGAAGAACTGATTCCCAAGTGGCGTCAGCTCAACGTGTTTGAAGGTGAGCGGGTAGAGAAGGGTGAAGTGGTCTCTGATGGTCCGCTGAACCCCCACGATATCCTGCGCCTGAAAGGTGAATCCGAGCTGGCCCGTTACATCGTTAACGAAGTGCAGGAGGTTTACCGCCTGCAGGGTGTGAAGATCAATGACAAACACATTGAAACGATCATCCGCCAGATGCTGCGCAAAGTAGAGATCCTGGAAGTGGGTGAGTCTCACTTCATCAAGGGTGAGCAGGCAGAATATGCCCGCGTCATGGAAGAGGTCGACCGTCTGAAAGCCGAAGACAAGATGCTGCCGCAATATCAGCGTCTGTTGTTGGGTATCACCAAGGCTTCCCTGGCCACCGAGTCCTTCATCTCTGCAGCGTCTTTCCAGGAAACCACCCGCGTTCTCACCGAAGCGGCGGTAACCGGCAAGGAAGACGACCTGCGTGGCCTGAAAGAGAACGTGGTTGTGGGTCGTCTGATCCCGGCCGGTACCGGCTATGCCTACCACATGGACCGTCGCCGCCAGCGTGCTGACGCACGCGGGCCGGAAGCGCCGACCATGGACGAGGTGGAAGCGGCTCTGTCCGAGGCGCTTAGCTCCTCCGACGAGTAGTGCGGGCGTTTTCTTGACCCGATAATGGCGCCCGCACAAGTGGCTGGTGCCATTTCGCCCCTTCGGGGGCAACCGTAGAGATTCTCCGGCGCCTTGACGGGATGCCGGAGGCTCCCTACAATCGCTGCCCCCCATGGTTTCATGGGCGGTAATTGGGTGGCAGGGGCCGTAAACTGACGGTTTTTGTCACAGAACTGTAAGCGTGAGGCAGTAGTTTCATGGCAACTGTAAACCAGCTGGTGCGCAAGCCGCGCAAAAGCAAGGTAGAAAAGAGCGACTCCGTAGCCCTGCAGGGCTGCCCCCAGCGTCGCGGCGTTTGCACTCGGGTGTATACCACTACTCCGAAGAAGCCGAACTCCGCGCTGCGTAAAGTGTGTCGTGTGCGTCTGACCAACGGTTATGAAGTCTCTTCCTACATTGGTGGTGAAGGGCATAACCTGCAGGAGCACTCCGTAGTGTTGATCCGTGGCGGTCGTGTAAAAGACCTTCCCGGTGTTCGCTACCACACCGTACGTGGCACCCTGGATACGGCAGGCGTGCAGGACCGCAAACAGCGTCGCTCCAAGTATGGCGCCAAGCGTCCTAAGTAATACCCAGCTACCTTTTCTGAATGCCGTAGCCCGTGTGGCTGCGGAGGGATGAGTAAGGTCCGGACGGCATGCCGTTCCGGAGTCACCTGAAGCTTTCCCCGCCCAAAGCGGGAATGTTAGAGGAACACATCCGATGCCAAGACGTCGCGTTGTCGCCAAACGGGAGATCCTGCCGGATCCGAAGTTTGGAAGCCAGATTCTGGCCAAGTTCATGAACCATGTAATGGTCAGTGGTAAAAAGTCTGTATCCGAGCGTATTGTTTACGGTGCGCTGGATATTATCACCGAACGCAAAGGGGCTGATTCCCTGGAGATGTTCGAAAAGGCGCTGGACAATATCCGTCCTGCCGTCGAGGTAAAGAGCCGCCGTGTTGGTGGTGCGACTTACCAGGTTCCTGTTGAGGTTCGTCCCAGCCGTCGTACTGCTCTGGCAATGCGCTGGTTGGTTGATGCTGCACGTAAGCGTGGTGAGAAGAGCATGCCTGCTCGTCTGGCCGGCGAAGTGATGGATGCCGCTGAAGGCAAAGGCGCTGCGATGAAGAAACGTGAAGACGTGCATCGTATGGCCGAGGCCAACAAGGCCTTCTCCCACTTCCGCTTCTAAAGGCAGAAGACAAGCGAGTGAAACCGGCCTGTGTACAGGCCGGTTTTTGTATTTGAACCAGTGAATCGAGGTTAGCACCGTGGCTCGTAAGACTCCTCTTAATCGCTATCGCAACATCGGTATCTGTGCGCACGTAGATGCGGGCAAGACCACTACTACCGAGCGTATTCTTTTCTACACCGGTGTGTCTCACAAAATTGGTGAGGTGCACGACGGTGCTGCCACCATGGACTGGATGGAGCAGGAACAGGAGCGTGGTATTACCATTACCTCCGCTGCGACCACCACTTTCTGGCAGGGCATGGACCAGCAGTACGATCAGCACCGTATCAACATCATTGATACCCCCGGGCACGTTGACTTCACTATTGAAGTAGAGCGTTCCTTGCGTGTACTCGATGGTGCCGTGGTGGTGTTCTGTGGTTCTTCCGGCGTTGAGCCGCAGTCCGAGACTGTATGGCGCCAGGCCAATAAATATGAAGTGCCGCGTATTGTGTTCGTCAACAAGATGGACCGCGCTGGCGCAGATTTTGACTCCGTTTGTAACCAGATTCGCAAGCGTCTGGGTGCTTCCGTTGTGCCGATTCAGTACAACATCGGTACGGAAGATAACTTCAAGGGTGTTGTCGACCTGATCCGGATGAAGGCTATCTACTGGAACGAAGACGACATGGGGATGACCTACGAAGAGAAGGACATCCCGGACGACATCAAGGCGCGTTGTGACGAGCTCCGTGAGCAAATGACGGAAGCGGCAGCAGAAGGCTCTGAAGAGCTGATGGAAAAGTACCTGGAAGAAGGTGACCTTTCCAATGACGATATCAAGGCGGGTCTGCGTAAGCAGGTTCTGGCCAACGAAATCGTTCTCGGCTTGTGTGGTTCCGCGTTCAAAAACAAGGGCGTTCAGGCGCTGCTCGACGCAGTTATCGAATTCCTGCCGGCCCCGGATGAAGTAAAAGCTATCCAGGGTGTGCTGCCGGATGGCGAAACCGTGGAAGCGCGTAAGTCTTCCGACGATGAGCCGTTCTCTGCGCTGGCTTTCAAGATCGCTACCGACCCGTTTGTGGGGTCTCTGACCTTCATTCGTGTCTACTCCGGTGTGCTGAATTCCGGTGATAGCGTGATGAACTCCGTACGCGAGAAGAAAGAGCGTGTGGGGCGTTTGCTGCAAATGCACGCAAACAGCCGTGAAGAAATCAAGGAAGTACTGGCGGGTGATATCGCGGCCTGTGTTGGCATGAAGGACGTCACTACCGGTGACACCCTGTGTGACATGAAGAGCCCGATCGTTCTGGAACGTATGGAATTCCCGGATCCGGTAATCTCCGTTGCTGTGGAGCCCAAGTCCAAGGCAGACCAGGAAAAAATGGGTCTGGCGCTGGGTCGTCTCGCGCAGGAAGATCCGTCTTTCCGTGTGAAGACCGACGAAGAAACCGGCCAGACCATTATCTCTGGCATGGGCGAGCTGCACCTGGATATTCTCGTGGATCGCATGAAGCGTGAATTCAAGGTGGAAGCGAATATCGGTGCGCCGCAGGTGGCATACCGCGAAACCTTCACCCGTGCTGCGGACGTGGACGGTAAGTTCGTGAAGCAGTCCGGCGGTCGTGGTCAATACGGTCACGTTAAGGTCAAGTTTGAGCCTATCGATCGTGATGAAGAGTTCCAGTTCGAGGAACAGATTCACGGTGGTTCCGTACCCAAGGAATACTTTGGTGCGGTACAGAAGGGTATCGATGAACAGCTGCAAGCCGGTGTGCTGGCGGGCTACCCGATTCTGGGCGTGAAAGCGACTCTGTACGATGGTTCCTACCACGAGGTGGATTCCAACGAAAACGCTTTCCGTATGGCGGGTGCCCTGGCTGTGAAGAACGCAGCCAAGGAAGCCGGTGCGGTACTGCTTGAGCCGATGATGAAGGTAGAAGCGGTAACCCCGGAAGACTACATGGGTGACGTGATGGGTGACTTGAACCGTCGCCGTGGTATCGTTCAGGGCATGGAAGACACCATGGCCGGCAAGATTATTCGTGCCGAGGTGCCTTTGTCTGAAATGTTCGGTTACGCTACTGATCTGCGTTCCATGTCTCAGGGTCGTGCCAGCTACTCCATGGAGTTCCTGAAGTACGCTGAGGCACCAAAGAATATCGCTGATGAAGTCATCAGCGGCAAGAAATCTTAAATTTACGGTTAATTTGTTAAAGGTATAGAGCCGTGGCTAAGGAAAAGTTCGAACGTAATAAACCGCACGTAAACGTAGGCACCATCGGTCACGTTGACCATGGTAAAACCACCCTGACTGCCGCGCTGACCCGCGTGTGTGCAGAAGTCTGGGGCGGTAGCGCCATTGCTTTCGATGGTATTGATAATGCCCCGGAAGAGCGTGAGCGTGGTATTACCATCGCGACCTCACACGTAGAGTACGATTCTCCGACTCGTCACTACGCCCACGTAGACTGCCCCGGTCACGCTGACTATGTGAAAAACATGATCACCGGTGCCGCGCAGATGGACGGCGCAATCCTGGTTTGTTCCGCAGCTGACGGCCCCATGCCGCAGACTCGTGAGCACATCCTGCTGTCCCGTCAGGTTGGCGTGCCTTTCATTGTTGTGTTCCTGAACAAAGCGGACATGGTTGACGATGAAGAGCTGCTCGAGCTGGTCGAAATGGAAGTGCGTGAGCTGCTGAGCGACTACGACTTCCCGGGTGACGATACTCCGATCATCAAGGGTTCTGCCCTGAAGGCTCTGGAAGGCGATACCAGCGACATCGGTATGCCTGCCGTACAGAAGCTGGTTGAGTGCCTGGACGAGTACATCCCGGAGCCGGAGCGTGCCGTTGATCAGCCGTTCCTGATGCCGATCGAAGACGTATTCTCCATCTCTGGTCGCGGTACTGTAGTAACCGGCCGTGTAGAGCGTGGCATCATCAAGGTGGGTGAAGAGCTGGAAATCGTGGGTATCAACGACACCACCAAGACCACCTGTACCGGTGTTGAGATGTTCCGCAAGCTGCTGGACGAAGGTCGCGCTGGTGAGA
>NZ_LWFX01001033.1:0-6806 GCF_001635175.1 Alcanivorax sp. HI0083
CGACAAGCCGCCCCGAAATCAGACAGGTAGAAAAGATAAACAAAGGTTAGAGAACAGGGGCCGGCTTGCAGTGCTCGCTGGTGGTGTCATCCACGCCACAACCAAACTGCTCACCCTTGAAGGTCAAGGTGGCCGCCGGCAGCGCGGGCTGGCTGCAATCCAGCAGATCCATGCCCACTGCCGGGCTCAGCGTCGGTCCGGCCATGGTGGCAGCGGTAGCCGGGTCGTAGGGGTAACCGATCAAGGTATCGCCGTTATTCTGGAAACACACCTTTTGGGCATCTTCATAGGGACCAACGCCCAATGGCATCAGAGCACCGGTATTCGCCAACTGCTCGCCGGCACCGTCATACAGAATGCCAGGCCACTGCAGTTCAGGGGTCAGGGTAAACAACTGAATCATCTCCTGAATCAACGCCCCATTTGGCGCTGCACCGGCATTGGTGATGGCGTTATCGTGCACATGGATATTGCGCACAATCGGCAGCCAACCGTCTTCGATGATGGTCTGATAATCGGGACCTGCCGCATTTTCATCGGCGATAAAGAAGCTGGTCACCGCCACCGCCAGGGTATCGTGATCGGCAATCTCGTTATCGAAAATCTCCACATCGTCAGTGGACAGAACGATCACACCGGTGCCCGGCGGTACGATATGAACACCACCCGGGTTGCTGCTGCTATTGGCAAAGTTCTTGGTGTTGTTTTCGATCACGGTGTTACCGAAGACCCGCACGCCAGAACCATAGGTGCCATTACCGATGGGCAGATCAAATACCAGCAAACCACCGGTATTGAAACGGGCGATATTGTTGTACATGTCCGCACCGGTGGAGTTCTCGATTTCGATCCCCGCCACGTTGTATTCGGCCACGTTGTTGCGCACAACAATGTTCTGTGACTGACCCACATAGACACCGGCGTCCGCTGAGCCGCGCACGTAGCTGTTTTCCACCAGCACATTGCTGCTTTCTACCGGATACAGCCCGTAAGCACCGTTGCCCTTGTCCGGCTCCCCCTGCCATACCGTCGCGGTATAATTGATACGCACACCATCAGCATGCTGGAACTTGATGGCATTGTTGGCCGCTTCCACCACGGCCAGGCCGTAGACTTCCACATCATTGATGTTGGTAATAAACAGGCCGTCATCACCCACGGAATTGCTGAAGTCCAGAATGGTCTTGTCCATGCCCTGGCCACAAATCGTGATATCAGCAATGCGTGCCCCGCCCAGTTCGCCATCCAGCGTCAGCGTATCGTTCAGGTCAAAGCGCCCTTCCGGGAAGACGATGACGTCACCGTCCTGGGCATCCAGGAAAGCAATCTTGGCGCTGTCGGTAATGTTATTGGCATCCAGCTCGATGGCGTCTTCACCACCGCAGGCGATTTCCTGCTGCGGTACATCGGCTGGCATATCCTGCGGGAACTGATACCCCACCGGGTTCTCGCCACCACCGGTAGCGCCACCACCACTGCTGCTGCCACCGCCGCCACAGGCGGCCAGTGATACGGCCAGGGCCAACGGCGCCAGCAGACGAACCGCCGGCATTTCTACGAATTTATTCTTATCTACATTCATTATTATCTCTCTCCCGAACATCAGGACCAAAGTGTGACGCAAGTCACCATATGGAAGGTTTTCGCGCCACGTTTATCGCAAATTGGTGCGTTATTACGCACAGAGCGATGTACTATCGTACGAATTGGCTACCTTACGAGGGAGAGAGAGAGCAACATATGGCGCCAGACGCCAGCCAAACAGGGAATGTGTCGCCAGAAACCAATGCCGTTTTAAAACAACGACATAAGAATAAAATATTAGAGGCAACTCATGTTCAGCAAACACATTTCCATGTTGCAGAGCGACCTGCGCTACTGGCAGAGACAAGGCCTGGATCTGCTTGAATTATTGACCAGCGCCAGCCTGCCCGCCTCCCTGCTGACAGAGAATGATGAACGCCTGGACGCATCCGCTATACAGCGCCTTTTCGAACAGGCGGAAAAAAAACTCGGTGATCCGGCCATGGGCATTCGCATCGGCCAACAGATCCTCCTTCCTGATATCGCCCCCCTAGGCGACGCCCTGCATTATTACCGGGACGGCTGGCAAGCACTGAAAGTCCTGGAACAATACTGGCCCCTGCTGACTGAAGCCCAGCAAGTGACCGTGCATGTTCAAGACAAATACGTGGCCGTTCGCTGTGCTGCCAATGGCGAAATGCCGATTCACGCCATGCAGACCCATGCCGTACTCAGTGGTTTTTTGCGTCTGGCTGATGTGGTGCTGGGTGTACAGGCAAGTAATGATGTGAAAGTGCACCTGCAGGAAAGCAGCCCCCATACGGAGTTGTTCAGTGCGTTATTGAAAGCGCCTGTCACTGGCGGCTGCCAGTACGACCAGGTGTTGTTTCCCGCCACGGTGCTGGATAGCCCCAATCCGAACCACGACGATGAGCGTTTCCAGCAGGCGCTGATCCAGTGTGACCGGACGCTTAACTCACTGCGTGATCATCACCTGATTGACCTGATACGTGAACGGCTGCGATTTCAGCTTGAAGAAGGCCATTATGACCAGCAACAACTGGCCAGCAGCCTGAACATGAGCGTGCGCAACCTTCAGCGACGCCTGAACGCACACCATACCCGGTTCCGGGATCTGCTCGATCAAGTCCGCGCAGAATTGGCTGAACAGCTGGTCCGCTACAGTGAAGCCGGTTTTGCCGAGATTGCTCACCAGCTTGGCTATGAAGACCCCTCTTCGTTCAACAAGGCCTTCAAACGCTGGCTGGGATTACCTCCCGGTGAATACCGGGCACGGCATAAGAACTCTACACCCAGCGCATAAGCCGCAGGGCACGATACGAAGAAGCGGGAAAGAAGAGAAAAGGTAGAAGAGGACGGTATCCAGGGTAAGGAGCGCTACGCCCGTCTATTCGATGGGCAACTCTGTCGCGCTCCGAAACCGTGATTGGCCGCCGGATTACTGTACCGTTTCCGGCTGCACCAATACCCAGGGCGGCAGCACCACTGTCCACAAGCCTTTATCTGCTGCAAACCACGCCGCAGCCTGCTCATCGGTGACCTTGTCGACCTGGGCTTTATCGCGCCACAGGGCAATCATCTCGGCCTCATCTTCTGAAAACGCCAGCGCCACCTCGATCAAATCCAGTTCCGGCGCCACGTAGACCGTCTGGCCACGGGCAAAGAACGGCTGTAGTTCTTGCCAGCTGGCCTTGGCGGTTTCCTGGTTGAGTTTGGCTTTGAGGATTTCCCGCTGTTCCGCTTGCTCAGACATGACCGACTCCTACTGTGAAGCGAGGCATTATCGGTGTTCTGCTACGGGCAATCAAAGGGGAAACGGGGACAGGGGCAAGAGACAGAAAAAGAAACGCCCGCCATTTGGGGTTGGCGGGCGTAAGCTGTACCGGGTCGAAATCGAACATCCGTGTTCCATTGCGTCCTTGCGAGATCTACTTTAGGTAAACCTCCCGCGAGAGGTAAGGCGAGAAAAGCGCCAAGTCATGTAAGCCTTTCGCCATACCCGAGATACAAAATCAGGCCCCCTCACGCCGGTATCACCATTCAATGGTTCGGCTTGCCTCCGGCACGGCCCGATTACGACGGTCGAACAGCGCGAACTGAGCGCCCTTTTCATCGAACGACACCACCGAAAAGGCATTATCACTGAACACTTCCCCCGGCACGCTAACCTGCCCTAACGGCCGGCCCCAACCGCTGTAGAGCAAGCCTGGCACCCGGATCATCGGCCGGTACCAACGAAACGCGAATAGCGCGGTGGGCCAGAACAACCCGGAGCACGTCCAGCTGTGTACCTTCTTGCCACCATTGAGTGTCAAGCTTGCATACAGAGAGGCATGCACATCCCCGCTGAGCACCACCAGTTTCTGGCTGGCACTCTTCGCCATGGCTGCCAATAGCCGCTGACGCTGATGGCGGAAGCCTTCCCAGGCATCTTTGCCACGGAACGGACGCCTCTGCTCGGGGAACATTACTACGGAGGTCACCAGCACCTTGATGCGCTCGGGATCCCGGTCCAGCCATTGGACAAAGGCCTGCTCCTGCACCTCGCTGATCATTTTGCGCTGCCAGGGCCAGCGGCTCAGTACCCGCTCGGTACGCACATCCATTACAAAAAAGTCCGCCGGCCCACGGGAAAAGGTATACCAGAATTTATCCGGGTCGCGATCCAGATAGGTACCGGCTTCATTTAATGGCGCCGCCGGGGAATGGGACGCCTGGTAGATCTGGTACGCCTTGATCGCTGCCGGATACTTGTTCGTCCATAACTCGGCGTCGGCCTTGGCTGGCCAGTTATTCTCGATTTCATGATCATCCAGGATCATGTAGCTGTTGGTTTGCCTCAGCAATTTGGCCAAGTGCTTCTGGGAAAAACTGGCCCGATAAAGGGAATCGAAATCATCCCGGGTCGTCGCCGCGCCAATGCTGTACATGGAATCGGCATAGACCTGATCCCCCCCGAACAGGACAAAATCCGGATTGTGCTGCTCTGCCTGCACCGACATTTCCGCAAAAATCTTGTCGGCGCGATCATCCTGGATAATGCCATCGAGCCCCACAAACCGGTAACAACAGGAACCAAACAAGAAGGTTGTCTGATCAGCCGTGGGCTGATCGGTGGAAAAACAGCCGCTCTCAATGGCGTGCCAGTCCAGCGGCGTCTCATCCTGCTCCGCGCGCACCCAGCCCGCCTGATACTGGTAGCGGGTACCGGGTTCAAGCCCATTAACCACCACCACCCCGGAGCCATCGAAGTTCCCGTTGAGGCGAAATTTACGAGGCTCAGACCAGCTGTCTTCCCCCTCTTTGCGCCAGCGAACTCGCCCCCACATAAACTTGTCGCCCGCGCCCAGCTCCCCTTTCGGCAATGCACCGAACAGGCGCACATGGTTCACACCGGACTCACCCGTAATCGGCCCCACCGCAAAGCGGTTCACTATCCCTGTCATCTGTTATTCTCCCCCTGCATTGAGCCCCCCGGCTCACGCTGCTAGCATCACTGAATAGAGGTGATGTCACCCCGTCTATTCAGGATAAAGACACTTTGCTCAAGGACTCGAAAGCCGCTCTGCTTTTATTCGTCGCTTTTGCTTCGATTTGCCTGTCTTCCCTGGCTTCAGCCAAAGGGCCGGACACCCAAATCATCGGCGAACAGCAGGAACACATTCACCCCTATCAGGGCCTGTACACCTTCTGCACGCCTGCGGATCAGTCGCCTGACATTAATGCCATTCTTCAACGCACCGACCTGCCCTGGCAACCGTCCGGTGCCAGCACTCCGAATCTAGGCTTTATCACTGATCATTGCTGGTTCCGTTTCTCAGTTCGCAATCTTAATCGACTTCATGCTGACTGGCAGCTGCAAATCGACTACGCCATGCTCGGTGAAGTGGATGTCTACCAGGTGGATGCCGGCGGCACCCTCATTGCTCATTTCCAGGCCGGTATGGACCGGGATTTTTCAGTACGCCCGGGCACAGCCCCGACGCCCGCATTCCCGCTGACGCTACCCACAGGCACCGACAACGACATTTTCCTCAAGGTTGCCTCTGCGCACAGCATCCAGCTGCCGCTGGAATTGCGGACACAGGAGAGTTACAACGCCTCGGTGCAAACACAAAGCCTGGTGCAGGGAGTTTTCTTCGGCGGCATGCTGGTGATGATTCTCTACAACCTGTCGCTGTTCTTTTCCATTCGCGAAAAAGTGTACTTGCTGTATGTGTGCTGGTCCGCCGTCGTCACCCTGTTCATGGCAGTGTTGCACGGCTATGCCCACCGTTATCTGTGGCCGCATTCCATCCTGGTCAGCCAGTACATGATTCATTACTTGCTGCCACTGATTGTGCTGCTGCCGCCACTGTTTACCCTGCACTTTCTATCCCTACGGGAAAAAGCACCGCGCCTTGCCATGTGGTTACAACTACTGGTGGGCATTGGCACCGTGCTCTTCCTCGCGGCCCCCTTTACCAGCCGCACCTTCCTGATTCCGATTTCCGTCAGCGCCATTTTGCTGATGGATTTCAGTATCTTCTTCGTCGGGCTGATCCGTGCCCGTAGCGGCGACCCGGATGCGCGAATTTTCACCATCGCCTGGTCCTGCTTTATTGTTGGCGCAGCGGCCATGGCACTGAATAAATACGGTTTTGTTCCACGCAATGCGCTGACCGAAAACCTGGTTCAAATTGGTGTTTTTCTCGAAGTCGTACTGCTTTCCCTGGCGCTGGCCCGGCGCATCAATCGCTTGAAAGAAGCCCATTCCGATTCAGTGCGTGACCGCGCCATCGCGGAAATGGAAGCGTTCAAGGCTGGCGCCAGAAATCACGCCAAAAGTGAATTCCTGGCCACCATGAGCCATGAAATCCGCACGCCCATGAACGGCATCATGGGCATGACCGACCTGCTGCGCCGTACCAGCATGACCCACCAGCAGGCGCAATATGTGGGCACCATTTATCAGTCCACGCAGTCTTTGCTGACCGTGATTAACGATATTCTCGATTACTCGAAAATCGAGTCCGGCAAGCTGGAGCTGGATTACCAGCCCATCGCGCTGGAAAACATCGTCGATGATTGCGTGCGCCTGTTTGCACTACGCTCCAGCGAAAAATCCCTGCCGCTGTACATTCATATCGACAGTCGGGTGCCAGAGCGCATCAAGACCGATCCGATCCGCCTCAAGCAAATCATTACCAACCTGCTCAGCAATGCCTTCAAATTTACCGAGCGTGGTCACGTCGCCCTGCATGTAAACCTGAAGCAACCGG
>NZ_LWFX01001034.1:0-9166 GCF_001635175.1 Alcanivorax sp. HI0083
TGCCGGTGCTGCATGTCTATAACAAGGTCGATAACCTGGACCAGGCCCCGCGCATTGAGCGAGACGAGCATGGCCAGCCCTGGCGTGTGTGGATTTCTGCCCAGACCGGCGACGGGTTTGATCTGCTGTTTGAAGCCATCGCGGAACGGCTGGCGGCTGGCTGGGTGGATTGCTGGGTGCGATTGCCGGCATCTGCTGGGCGTCTGCGTGCACGCTTGCATGAGGCTGGAGAGGTGCTGGAAGAGCAGACCGCCACCGATGGCGGCATGTTACTGCGCATCAATGTGAATCGGGTGCACTTTGAGCGCCTGCTTCGTGAACAGGGATTAAAAGAGGAAGAGCTGGTAATTCCGGCCCCTGTGGTTGCAGGTGACGACACCCCTTCCTACAATTCAGAACGCTCGCCAAACGCGAGTCATCATTAGGCTGGAGCCCATTGGTTCTGGCGGACTGGAGATCTACATGGCGTGGAATGAACCCGGCGGCAACAAGCCGAAGGACCCTTGGGGTGGTGGTGGCGACCAGGGGCCGCCGGACCTGGATGAAGCCCTGAAAAACCTGAAAGACAAGATCAACAATGTTTTCGGCAGCAAAGGCGGCAAGTCCGGCGGTGGCGGAAGCAGTAGCGGCGGTGGATCTCCCTGGCCGGTACTGATCATCGCACTGGTCATTGTGTCTATCGGCTATGGCCTGATGGGCTTTTTCCAGGTGGATCAGCGCGAACGCGCCGTGGTGCTGCGGTTCGGTAAGTTCGATCGCATCGTGGAGCCGGGCCTGAACTGGCGGGCGCCCATTCTGGAGCAGTACGAGAAGGTGGATGTGGGGCAGAACCGTCGCTACGAAATCACCGAGGAAATGCTCACCAAGGACACCAACATCGTCAGCGTGACCTTGCAGGTGCAATACCAGGTGCTCGATCCGCGCCCGTTCCTGTTGAAAGTTGCGCAACCGGAAGAAATTCTGGAACACGCCACCAGCTCGGCCTTGCGCCATGTGGTGGGGTCATCTTCCATGGATGATGTGCTCAAGGATAACCGTGAGGCGATCCGGGTACAGGTTCGTGAACGGCTTGATGATTACCTGAATCGTTACGATACCGGCCTGGTGCTGCGCCAGGTGGTGCTGGATAAAACCGAAGCGCCGGATGCGGTTCGTGATGCCTTTGATGATGTATCCAAGGCGAAAGAAGACGAAGACCGCTTCAAGAAAGAAGCTGAAGCGTACAGCAATGCGGTGATTCCCCAGGCCCGTGGTGAAGCCCAGCGTATTGAAGAAGAGGCCTTTGCCTACAAGCAGCAAGTAATTGATGAAGCGAAGGGTGATGCCAATCGCTTTACCGACTTGCTCACCGAGTATCGCAAGGCGCCGGATGTGACCCGCGAACGTCTCTACCTGGAGACCATGACCCAGGTGTTCAGCAACACCAGTAAGGTACTGGTGGACGTGAACAAGGGTGATAGCCTGATTTACCTCCCGCTGGACAAGTTGATGAATAACCAGGACGGCAAGGTCAAGGTGCCGAGCCAGAGCGCGACGTCTTCCGGCTCGACCTCGAGTGCCGGCGCAGATGATGGTGGCAGTGGCCGCAATACCGGTCGCAGCCTGTACAACAACCGAAACCAGGAGCTGCGCTAATGAATAATCGTGGATGGATGGCGCTGCTGGCTCTGGGTGTGCTGGCATTGTTGGCGCTGGATTCCTTTTTCATCGTTAACCAGAAAGAAAAGGCGGTGCTCAAGCAGTTCAGCCGGATCGACAAGACTGACATCGAGCCGGGCCTGTATTTCAAATGGCCGCTGGTGGAAGAAGTGGTGAAAGTGGACGGGCGCGCATTGGTCTATGACGTGCGCAGCCAGTCATTCCTGACGGCCGAGAAGAAACTGCTCAACGTGGATGCATTCGTGATCTGGCGTATCAGCAACGTGCAGCGCTATATCGTCAGCGTGGGGGGCGGCTCTTCCAATGCCCAGGTGATGGAGCGTCGAGCCCGTGAGTTGCTGGATCCCCGTGTGAACGAAGGCCTGCGTAACGAATTCGCGTCACGCACCGTGTTCCAGGTAGTGGCCGGTGAGAGCGACGTGGAAAAAGTGGAAGGTGACAAGGCGATTATCCGTGACCCTGCCACCGGTGAAACGGTGGAAGTGCCAACCGACCAGCTGGATGAATCCGTGCTCCGTGAGGCCAAGGCAGCTAAAACGGATAGCGATTCTGATTCTCCGGTGCCCAGCGTGGCCAACGATCAGCGTGAAGCGTTGATGGACCAGGTGCGTGATGAGGTGAACAAATCCACCCTGGAAGATCTGGGTATCGAAGTGGTGGATATTCGCGTCAAGCAGGTGGACTGGCCGGATCAGGTCCGTGGCCGGGTGTTTGACCGGATGCGGGCGGAACGTCAGCGAGACGCGGCCGCACACCGTTCCCAGGGCCGTGAGGAGGCAGAAAAAATCCGTGCCTCTGCAGACCGTCAGCGCACCGAGACATTGGCCCAGGCATATCGCAAGGCGCAAAGCTCCCGCGGTGAAGGGGATGCGGAAGCGGCCGCGATTTACGCTGAGGCCTACAATCAGGACAAGGAATTCTTCCGCTTCTACCGTAGCCTGCGTGCTTACTCGGAGAGTTTCGATCAGCCCGAGGATGTGCTGATTCTGGAACCGGACAGTGATTTCTTCCGCTACCTGAACGGGGCGAAAGGCAGGCCTTGATGTCCTCGTTCGCTGAAGCACAAAAAAACCGCCTCTGGCGGTTTTTTTGTGGGCGGGAGTGATGGGATCCCGGTAAGTTGTTGTTTTTAAAGAGATGAGGCGAGAGATTCGCGCTGAATGTGTTCTTTTTGTGTATTTTTTACATTCTGTTCACACACATTGACTGATTTATGTGCAAAATGCGCGCTGGGTCACATAATATTTAATTCTTATCTGAGCGTGTGTGACTCGGGCTTTTGATTTTTTTTGCATACTGGGGTATGCCGCATTGTGTCGGTGTATAGGTAAAATCAGGGCGAAGCCCTGGATGTATCGGGGATTTATTCATGAAAAAACGGATCATTTCGGCTTTGGCTGTGCTGATGTCTGCCGCTGTGTGGGCGGATGCACCCTTGTCCAGTCAGATGGACTCCTACCTGGTCACTCACGAAAACGGCAAGGAAGTTGTTGTTGAAGCTGAGCAGGCCAGCCCTGGAGATATTGTCGAATACCGTCTTACCTACACCAATAATAGCGATCAGCCGCTTTCCGGCCTGGTAATCACCGGCCCAATCCCTACCAACACGGTTTATCTCAAAGACAGTGCTGCCACCCAGGTGAGCGCCGATTTCACCGTCAGCATTGATAACGGCGACAGCTTTCAGGCTGAGCCGGTAACCAAAACAGTCACTGGCGAAAATGGCCAGTCCAAGAACGTCGAGGTTTCTCCCAGCGACTACACCCAGGTGCGTTGGCAGCCGAAAGGCAGCCTGCAGCCTGACCAGGTGCAGCAATATCGCTATCGGGTAACGGTGCAGTAGCACCGGGAGAAACAGACGGGGGATCGAAAGATCCCGGGAAGTCTTGTGCGAGCGGCTTGATCGTCAGCGATCGGCCGCATGGGGAGGGGCGGACCGCTCGTGAATAACGAGGGGCCGCTCTCGCAAGGCTTTCGAAACCGAGGGTAATCCAAAACACAATCCATTAAAGGAATGAAGCCATGAAACATGCCTTCAACAAGGGCGTGTTGTCTTCGAAAATGGCCGCATCCCTTGTGTCTGGGGGTCTACTGTTTGCCGCAGGGCAAGCATGGGCGCTGACTGACGCAGGGACGGACATCAAGAACAAGGCAACCGTTACCTATGAAGATGCCAACGGCAACAGCTACTCCGCACAGTCCAATGAAGCGGTAGTGACCGTTGCAGAAGTCTATGCGGGTACGTTGGAAAATGACGGCAAGAAATCCGGTGCGCCGGGTGAAACCGTTTACTTCAGCCACACCCTGAAAAACACCGGTAATGCCACCGACACCTTCACCCTGGACGGGCTGAATGGTGCCGGCGCAGCGGGTAGCTATCAGGTGTTTATCGACGCCAACGGCAATGGTCAGCCTGATGCCGGTGAAAGCGCCGCCACGTCTGTGAGCGTTGACGCGGGTGACCAGGTCGAGCTGATCCTGGCCGTGCCGGTTCCATCCGGAACCGCAGCGGGCGCCACCATCGAAGGCACCTTGCTGGTGCGTTCGACCCGGGGCGATGGCAGCTTCGACGCCAATGACGGTGGCTTGGTACAGGATATCGGCAGCAACGCCGATATTGGCGACTATAACTCTGACGGTGTTAACGGCGCAGACGGTAACGACACCAACACCGATCAGGTGACGGTGACCACCGATGCGGTGCTGGTAACCACCAAGTCTGCATCTGTCAATACCTCTAACAACACCATTACCTACACCTTGACGGTGAAGAACAATGGTGGCAGTGCGGCGCAGAATGTAAATATCTTCGATGCCGTGCCAGCCAATGCCACCTTTGTGGAAATCAATTCGGTGAATGGCTTGTTAGCGTCTACTGATAGCTACCAAGACAGTACGGGTGCGAGCCAGAACATCCCGGCGGATGCGACCACCATGTACACGCCGGCGACACTGGCCTTAATTGATGAGCCGGGTGTGGACCTGGACGGGGATGGTTCTTCTACTGGAACGGACATTCCTGGTATCCAGCTGACTGATGCCAGCCTGGGGGTAAATACCACTGTGTCTGTGGTGTTTACCGTTAGCTTTGATCCGGCTGCGATGGCAGGCACAGAGATAAAGAACCTTTTTGCCGCTCAGGGCAATCTGGATGATGACAACGGCACTACTGAGGACGCAGTCAAGTCCAACACGGTCACCACCGTGATCGGTCAGACCTACGCCGTGGATGCGGACGATACCGAAACCGCCCCCGATACCACCGATGATGATGTGTTTAACGTCGCCAGCGCCGCCAGCGGTGCCGTGGTGGACTTCCAGCACACCATCACCAACAACGGTAACGGCGACGATGTGTTTGAACTGAGCGTGGATACGGCGGGCAGCACTTTCCCCGCGGGCACCACCTACAGCTTCTGGAATGCGGCTGGTACCGTGCAAATCACCGATACCAACGGCGACGGCAACCCGGATACTGGTTCCCTGGCGCCAGGTGCAGCGAATGCGCTGAATATTACCGTGAAAGCGGATCTGCCGGCGTCGGCCAGTGTCGCAGGCCCCTATGCCTACACGCTCACTGCCACGTCTGCTGGCGACCCCGCCGAAAGCGATGACAGCACTCAGGGTGTGCTGGCAGCGATTACTGCCGCAAACGTGGATATTGCCAACAGCGCCACGGCCATTGGCCTGGGTGACAGTGCAGATGATGCAGATGAATACATGGCAGGCACTCCAATCACCACCAATTCAGCGGCGGCCGGTGCAACCACCAGCTTCAGCCTGTTTGTCGCCAATGAATCCGGTAACCCCCAGTCTTACCTCCTCGGCTCTGCGCTGCCTTCCGGCTGGTCCGTGGTATTCAAGGAAGTGGGTATCGACACCGGTGACGGGGCGGACGGCCCACCTGATGGCATCTTGGATAACGTTACCAATGCAGGCAACGTGGTCACTGCCACTCCAAACCTGCCTGGCGGGGCGGTTTACCACTACACCGCGGAAGTCAAGGTGTCTTCCAACGTGGCCCAGGCCGAAGCGGATTACACTGGTGCTGACGCTGTTGATGGGGCTGGCTCAGCCACAAGCCCAACGGATGGAGATGGTGATTATCCAGTGACCTTCACCGTGGTCTCCGCCTCTGACAGCGGCATCAACGATTCCAAGCTGGATGCGGTAGACGTTGTTGCCAACCGTGATATCAGCATCACTCCAGACGGTGCCAACCAGGTACAGCCCGGCGGTAATGTGGATTACCTGCACGTACTGTCCAACGACGGTAACTCTGCTGAAACTGTTGAGCTGAGCGCAGCTAACTCCAATGCGCCGGACTGGACCAACACCACCCAGCTGTATGTGGACACCGACAACGACGGTGCTCCCGACGATTACCGTGAGCTGAGCCAGGTCGCTGCTCTGGCCACGGCTGGCCAGCTGTGGGTACGTGATCAGGCGGGCAATCCGGTGCAAATCGGTGTGGTGGATGCAGACGGCGATAACGCGCCAGAGCTGACGCTGGACGCCGGTGAGAAAGTGGAACTGCAGGTGACTGTGTTCGCACCGGGTACAGCTGCCTTGGGGACTCAGGACACATTGAGCCTGATCGCAACCAACACCGACCCCGGTGCGGGAGCTGCAGCTTCGGCGACGGCCACTGACGTGACGGACGTCATCCTCGGTCAGGTGCGCCTCGACAAAGCGGCGGGCGTCGATGCCGATTGCAGTTGTGACACCGGTAGTGCGGACGCGCTCTGGATCCCTGATTCCGGCTTTGCTGCAAGTCAAACCACCCAGGTGGAGCCCCTTCAGTGTGTGATCTGGAACCTGACGGCCACCAACGAAGGTGCGGCCACGGCGAAGAACGTGATCATCACCGATGAAACCACCCCGTATACCACTTTCCTGACCGCTAACTCGGATAACAACACGGTGGCCAATTCCGGCACTGATCCAGAGGTGAAATGGGAGATTGGTGAGTTGCCTGCGGGTGAGAGCGCCAGAGCACAGTTCTGTGTGCGAGTGAACTAAGCAAGCCCCTCCCGGGCTCTTCCTCTTCCCCTTGTGGGGGAGGGGGAGAGCTTTCTCAGGCGCTGTGCGCAACGCCTGAGAAAGCTCTTAAAACATGATCGCCGGGGCGGTCAAAAAAAGGTGCTCAAGCACCGCATGGGAACGACAGGACATCGTGAATTGAAGCGGATCGGGGTTTGGACAATCAGCGTAATGACGCTGCTGGCGATTGCCAGCGGCGCCATTGCGGCTGCGACCTCGGCCGGTACCGTGCTGCGTAACCAGGCCCAGGTGCGCTACCTGAACCCGCTCACCGGGCAGGTGGTAACGCAGAGCTCCAATGTGTCCCAGCTTGTTGTGGCGCCATACCGTGATGTGCTGCTGGGTAACAGCAATGCGTTGACCGTGGCCGCCGGCCAGCACGTTAACCTGCCCCATGTTCTGACCAATACCGGCAATGTGGACGATGACTACAGCCTGACGGCGGTGAACAGTGCCGGCGATGATGGTGATCTGCTGAACTTGCGCCTGTATGAAGATGTGAACGGCAACGGTGTGGTCGATGCCGGTGAGCCGGAAATTACGGCGCCGGTGAGCTTGCCTGCCGGGGCGTCACTTTCCCTCGTGGTGGCTGGCACGGTGGCGTCCGGGCAAGGTCAGGATGATGTGCTGAGAGTATCGGTACTGGCCGAGTCACAAACGGATGTTGATGTGTTCGACTCCGGGCAAGACAGTGTCACGGTGGCCTCCGGTGCCTTCCTGAATCTGACCAAGTCGAGCAGCCAGAGCTGTGATAACCCTGCCCAGGAAGGGCAATCGCTGGACTACAGCATCAGCTATACGAATACCGGCAGCAGCGCCCCGGCAGAGCGACGCTTCCTGATCAGTGGTCAGGTAGAGCAGGGCGTCATGCTGGAAGATGCCTTGCCGGCCAACGTGCAGTTACGCCCGGGCAGTGCTACCGGTATCTCGCCAATTCAATCTGTCGCGGTGGTGCACCGTTCCGGGGATGCGGATGATGAATGGATCCGCTTTGATCAGTGGTCACCGTCAACACCCGTGGACCGCTTTGGGGTTTTGGTACCCGCGTCGGCCATGGAATCCAATGAGTCCGGCGGCTTTACGTTCGGTGTGCAGGTTGGCACCGGGTTGACCAGCAATACGCGGATTTACAACCAGGCCGTAGTCGATACCGATGGCGATGGCACGGACGATTTTTCCAGTAATACCGTCTGCAACACTCTGGCGGGCTCGGTTCGTCCGACACTGGTGTTTGAGCGCCCCACGCCGCAGGTGTCACGTTCCGGGCAGGCGCCGCGGCACAGTGAAGACAGTGATTTCCAGCTGGCAGATATGTATGCGCTGTTGCCGGCTGAAAACAATCGAGTGCTCACCGATGGCGTCTACCTGCGCCTGAACGCCTCACAGCTCAACCAGTCCCCGACCCGGCGGGAGTTCCTGGAGCGTACTCCCTCCGGTGAGCGCCTGATCATCGTGACGGTGGAGTCGGCCCTGACCGGTGACTCCTTGCGCGTAGTCATGCGTGAGACGAAGCCGGACTCGGGCGTATTCCGCAGTATCCGCCCGTTTGTGCTCAGCGCGGATGAAAACGGTTATGGCCGCCAGTGCCCTTCCACCGCGAATACCTCCCAGGCGCGGGAGTTCGACAGTGATACCACCACAAGTCAGGTGTTGGATGAAGCCTGTGCGTTGCGCAGTGAGGCCCGCGATACCTTGACTGCCCGTTTCCAGATGCCGATCTATGGGCCCACTGGCAACGTGGAGCGTTACGAAGTGGTGTCTGATGTGGCGGCGGTGGACCCGGCAGGAACCGTATTTGATTCCAGTAACGGTAACCCGGTAGGCGGTGCGCAGGTGACCCTGTACCAGTCCCGGCAAACGCTATCCGCTAGTGGCGCAGGCAGCTGTGCTGACCTGGCGCAAAGCGATTATGAAGTGGGTACCGATCCCTTTACCGGTGAAAGCCTGGACGGAGAAAACACCAATACCTCTAACGTGGATAACACTTCTGTGCTGGGGGATTATCAATATCCGTTTGCCACCCCCGGCCATTGTTACTACCTGGATGTGATCCCGCCGGCGGGCTACAGCTTCCCGTCAACCATGTCTCCAGCAGCAGCCGGAAGTTTTTTCTCCAATGTGAATGACAGCTCCTATGGCCTGGAAGGTTATCAGGCGCCGGTCGGGCGCAAAGCCGCGAGGGTAGCGGGCAGCAACAACGGTGCCTTCCTGCTGGGCACGTCCAATGTGTTTGTGAATATTCCGCTGGACCCGAGCGCCAATACCACGGCCGGTACTCTGGTGCTGGACAAAAATGTGGAGAAAGACAGCGCCGCCGTGGGGGATGTGCTCGCCTATAGCATCAACCTGACGAACAACCACTCCGATGCGCTTTACGCCGGCAGAATTATCGACCAGCTGCCCTATGGGTTCCGTTATATCAATGACAGCGCCTGGCTGGAAGTGGGCGGGCAGCGTGTCGAAA